>CAMWUM010000008.1 GCA_947177435.1 uncultured Muribaculaceae bacterium | reverse complement strand
GGCCGGTGGCGATGGCGATGGTGAATGCGCCGGAGCGGCTGGCTGACTCTACGCCCATGGGGGCGTTCTCGAATGCGATTGACTGCCAGGGCTCGGCGCCGGCCAGGGCCATGGCTTTGAGGTAGGGGTCGGGGTGGGGCTTGCTGTGCTCGGTGTTGGCGGCGGTGATGCGCATGTCGGCTTGGAAGGCGCCGGGGAAGTCGGCGTCGAGGCGCGAGATGAGCGTGTTCTGGCCGGATCCGGTGACGAGCACGCGGGTGAGGCCGGCATCCATCACCTCGCGCAGCAGCTGGGCGGCGCCGGGCATGGGATCAACCGGCGGCATGGCGCGGAACAGGTCGCTCTTGATGCCGTAGAGGCGGCGCACCTCCTCGTCGGTGGCGTCGCGGCCGTAGGCGCGCTGCATCAGGATGTTGATGGTGGAGGCGCCAGTGCGTCCCTCGTACAGGAAAAACTCGTCGCGGTCGGCCTGGAGGCCGATTTGGCGGGTCATCTCCAGCCACGCGTCGGCATGATGGGGCATAGAGTCGTAGAGCGTGCCGTCCATGTCGAACAGGGCGGCGCGCGGCTCGATGCGGGTGTATCCTGTGCGGCTCAGGTAATGCAGTATGGCGTCGCGCATCAGAAGTCGTCGAAACTAATGGTGTTGTTCTTCTGTGGCTCTGCGGGCATCTGAGGCACGGTCGAGGCAGGGGTAGATGAGGCCTCCTTGATAGTGAGGTTGACGCGCTTGTCGCGGTTGAAGGTGGGATGCTGCTCGAGGGCCTCCATCACTATGTCGTTGTCGAGCTGGTTGGGCTGTAGAATGACGTAGCGCTGTTCGGTCTTGACGCGGTTGAACTTGTCGAGCCGTTCTCCGTACTCGCCGGCCAGGCGTCCCTGTTTTTCGATTTCGGCTTCATTCTTTTCAAAAGTATTTTTTTGCTCCGACGTAGACCCGTGGATGTGAGTGGGGGGAAGCGGGCCGCCGCCCTCCGAGATTGTAACGTCGAATCCGGCGGCGAGGATGGTGAACTTGACCTTGTTGCCCAGCGTATTGTCGATCGAGACGCCCCAGATGACGTCGACGTTGGGGTCGATCTGCGAGATGAACTCAGTAATCTGCTCGGTCTCGTCGATCTTGAAGGGCTGGTCGCCGTCTTGCGAGAAGTAGAGGTTGAAGAGCAGTTTGCGGCTGCCGAGGATATCGGTGTTGCGCAGCAGGGGCGAGTGCAGGGCGTCCTCGATGGCCTTCTGTACGCGGTTTTCGCCCTCGCCGTATCCGGTGGATATTATGGCGGTGCCGCCTTCGCGCAGTGTGGTGTCGACGTCGTTGAAGTCGAGGTTGATGTAACCGTCGCAGGTGACCATCTCGGAGATGCTCATGGCGGCCATGGCCAGGATGTCGTCGGCCTTTCCGAAGGCGTTGAGGAAGTCGTAATCCTTGTATATCTCGCTCAGGCGCTCGTTGTTGATGATCATGAGGGCGTCAACGTACTTGCGCATCTCGGCGGCGCCGTCCAGAGCCTTGATGATTTTTTTCTGGCCCTCGAACAGGAATGGGATGGTGACGATGCCAATGGTGAGGATGCCACGCTCCTTGGCGATGCGGGCGATGACGGGTGATGCGCCGGTGCCGGTGCCTCCGCCCATGCCTGCGGTGACGAACACCATGTCGGTGTCCTCATCAAAGAGTGCGTCGATATCGGCGGCGCTCTCCTCTGCTGCGGCGTGGGCCTTCTTGGGGTCGTTGCCGGCGCCACGGCCTCGGGTGGTCTGCGGGCCGAGGAGCACCTTGGTGGGCACGGGCGAGTTGGAGAGGGCCTGGCGGTCGGTGTTGGCCACGATGAACGATACGCTGTCGGCGCCGAGGCGGTACATATGGTTGATGGCGTTGTTGCCGCCGCCGCCCACGCCGATCACCTTGATGCGCTCGTTGGTGGCGGAGGATGCCGGGAGTGAGAAGTAATGTTTGTCTTTTATATCGTCGGCTGTCATAAGCTGCTTTTTTTGATAATTATACGTTGTCGTCAAGGTCGACTTCGCCGTCACCCTCGCCGTTGTCGGTGAAGAAGTTGGTGATCTTTCTTCTGAGGATGTCGCCGAGCGATGGCTTGGGCGGCTTGTTTTGTGCCTGCTTGCGCTGCTGCTCTTTGCGTTTGAGTTCGAGTTCGCGCTTTGCTGCCTGCTGCTCGAGCACGCGTTGTCTATCGGCCTTTTGCAGTTTGGAGCGTTCCTCGTCGTCGGAGTCGAGCAGTACGTCAGAGTCGTCGCCGTCGTCGGCGTATGGATCGAAGGTGTCGTCGTGCTCGGGCTGGCGCGGGGCGGCCTGTGGCATCTCCACGCATCCCTCAGTGTCGGCGGCCTTGGCGCCGGCCAGGGCGATGGCGATGAGCGAGGCGTAATCGGCAGGCTCGACCGACGAGTCGGCCACGCTGACGGTGGCGGGGATGGAAGCGTAGCGCGCCTTCATCTTGGTCTGCGCCTCAAAGGCCTTGGCCATGTTCTTGAGTTTGGCGCCGCGGCCTGTGAGGACGTATCCGGCGCTGAGGTCAGAGGGCTTGAAGCCGGCGAACTCAATCTGCGCGGCCACGTTGGCGATGATCTCGCCCAGGCGGGCCTGCACGTAGCAGTTGAGGCGGTTGGCGTCAACGTCAGTCGAGCTCACGGGCTCGGGCAGGGCGTTGGCCTGGCGTATCTTCACGAGCTCGGCTCGCTCCTTGACCTCGCTGAGGCCGGTGGCGATGTCGATGGTGATATTGTTAGAGCCCATTGGCAGGGTGGCCAGGTGCTGCAGTGCCCGGTCCTTGTAGATCGACACGGTGGTGGTCTGCGCGCCGAGGTCTACGAGCACGCATCCGAGCTGCTTCTCCTCCTCGCCGAGGACCATATCGGCGAGAGCCAGGGGCGTGACCACGAAGTCCTTTACGGCCAGGTGCAGGCGGTCGTCGAGCACGCGCTCGAGGTTGCGTCGGTTGACCGGGCTGCAGGTGACCACGGTGAACTCGCCCTTGATCTTAGAGCCCAGGGCGCCGACGGGGCTCTTGGTGGCCTGGTTGTTGACGATAAACCGGGTGGGAAGAACGGCCAGGGCCATCTTGTCGCCGGGCACCATCTTGGTGGCCTCGCCGATGAGGCGCTTTACGATGTCGGCCGTGATTTCCTGCTCGGTGGCGAGCACGAGTTCGGCTGAGGCGTGCATCGAGCCGAGCGAGCGTCCGGCCAGGCCCACGTAGGCCGACTTGATTTTGCCTAGGCGTATCTTGGGGCTGTTTTCGAGCTTCTGGATTACGATAGTGGCGTCCTTGGCGGCGTCGATGAGATTGTGGACGCGGCCGTACTGCACGCACGAAGCCTTGTCTTCGTGGGCCACGACCTCGACCGACGGGATGGCCATAGGCGAGCTCGGCATGGAGGGCGCCTTGACCAATGCGCCTTTGACCTGCGAGCCGGAAAACTCAAGCGCTATTATGTATTTTTGGTCCATTATATTGTAAGGTATAGATTATTAGAAGTTTGGGGACTCACCCTGGGTGTTGGCGAAGGTGTCGTCGTCGTATTCGTCGACCACCGGCAGCGCCGGCGCCGCTTTGCTCTTTTGGGCCCGCGTGGCCACCACCTGGCCTCGCCATTTGACCGAAATGGTGTCATAGTGCTCCCAGCCCTTGACGGGGAGCACCCGGCGGTAGAACACCCGCAGGCGCGCCATCTTGTCGGCGATGTCGGTGGTGTCGCCGAAAGCCACCACGTGGCCGCGCATCATGGGCACGAGGTAGATGTCGCCCTTGCGGCTGATGGTGATCGAGCTGATGAGGCACGCCATGGCCGTGTCGGTCTCGAGGTATCGGATGACGGGGATGGCGCTTCGCGGGTCGGCCTTGTCGGCCCACGAGAAGTCGCCGACCACGACGGGCACGTCGTTGAAATAGTCGGGCCGGGGCGACATGCGCTTGCCCTGGGCGTTGATGTAGAAGCTTGAGTTGTCGCTGAGGTCAAACACGCGGGCCACGGGTATGAGCGGCACCACGTCGAGCTCGACCGTGCGGTCGTTGAGCATCAGGCAGCGCACGCTCTCGACGTTGTCCATCGAGCCCACGAGCCTCTCGATCTGCAGGGTGTTGATGCTGTCGGCCGGCAGCGAGGCGATGCGCGCGCTGAGGTATCCCAGGCGCTCGTCGATCACGGCGGGGGTGATGAATGTTTCCTCCGACATCTTGATCTTCAACTCCTTGTACGGCTCCACGGCGTCTTGCTTGTAAGCATAGGCCAGCCCGAAGGCCAGATAGGCCGCCAGCACGATTGATAATATGCAGAGGATGATGCCTCGCTTGGTCATAGGAGATTTTAGTCCTTAGATTTTAGACTTTAGATCTTAGATTATTTTTTGCTCAGTTCGTCGACCAGCGCGGGGAGCTCAAAAGAGAGGTCACCGGCACCGAGAGCCAAAAGCACGTCAAAGTTAAGATTTTTCATCGTATTTACAAAATCTTCTATCGAAATCAGCGTTTTATTTCCGCATTTTACCTCGTCGAAGATGATTTTTGAGCTCACGCCGGGGATTGGCTCCTCGCGGGCCGGGTAGAGATCGATGAGCACGACCTCGTCGCCCAGGGATAGCGCCTCGGCAAATTCACGGTAGAAATCGCGGGTGCGGCTGTAGAGGTGGGGCTGGAATGCGACGGTGAGCTTGCTCTCGGGGTAGAGGGCGCGCACCGACTGGATGCTCATTTTCAGTTCGTCGGGGTGGTGGGCGTAATCATCAATCACCACGTGTCCGCCCTGCTCGGGATCCTCCTTGAGCATGAACTGGAAACGGCGCTCAGCACCCTGGAACGTGGCCATCGCCCGGCGCAGGTCGTCGGCGGTGACGCTGCCGGTGAGCCAGCAGGCTGCCATGGCTGCCACGGCGTTGTCGATGTTGATTTCCACGGGCACGCCGAGCTCGACGTCGGCCACCACGCCGTCGGGGGTGACGAAGTCAAACACGATGGTGCCGCGCCCGCGGCGTATGCGGTCGGCGTGGAAGTCGCCGCTCTCCTTGGCGTAATACAGCACCTTTACGCCCTCCTGGGGGCGCGGGCGCAGCTTGAGCCCCTCGTGCAGCAGCAGCGTGCCGCCGGGGCGCACGAGCTCGGTGAAGTGGGCGAAGCTTTCGAGGTAATTCTCCTCGGTGCCGTAGATGTCGAGGTGGTCGGGGTCGGTGGCCGTGACCACAGCGATGTAGGGCGATAGGGTGTGGAACGAGCGGTCGTACTCGTCGGCCTCGATCACGGTGTACGGCGATGTCTGGCTCAGCAGCAGGTTGCTGCCGTAGTTGCGCAGGATGCCGCCGAGGAAGGCGTTGCAGCCCACGGCGGCGGTGTGCAGGATGTGCGCGGCCATCGACGATGTGGTGGTCTTGCCGTGGGTGCCGGCAAAGCAGATGCCCTGGGAGCCTTTTGTGATAAGGCCCAGCACGGCCGAGCGCTTGAGCACCGGAAACGAGTTGGCGCGGAAATACGATAGAGGCACGTTGGCGTCGGGCACGGCCGGGGTGTACACCACCAGCGCGCATCCCGGGGTGCGGAAGTCGTCGGGGATGGCGTCGATCGAGTCGGCGTAGCTGATGATGGCGCCTTCGCTCTCCAAGGCTTGGGTCAGGGCCGATGGCGCGCGGTCGTAGCCGGCCACTTGGCAGCCTTTCGACAGGTAGTAGCGGGCCAGGGCGGCCATGCCTATGCCGCCAATGCCCACGAAATATACTTTGTTGCTTTGCATTGCTGATGTTGAATCGGGATTTTTCGGGATTAATCGGGATTTATCTTGATTAATCTTGATTAGTCGAGACGATCTGGTCGATGATGTCGACGATTTTTTCGTCGGAGTCAGGCAGGGCCATCTCCTTTATTTTGGCCGACAGGGATGCGCGCAGGGCCGGATCGGCCAGCAGGCGCATGATCTCGTCCTTGAGGCGGGTGGGGGCCTCGGCGTCGAGCACCATCACGGCAGCGCCCCGGTCGGCGAGGGCCTGGGCGTTTTTGCGCTGATGATCCTCGGCCACGTTGGGCGATGGCACGAGTATGGTGGCCTTGCCCAGCAGTTGGAGCTCACTGATGGTGCCCGCTCCGGCACGGCTGACCACCAGGTCGGCCGCGCGGTAGGCCGTGGCCATGTCAGATATGAACGTCGTGGCCTGGCTGCCGTCGGGCACGGGCTTCTCCGCGCGCCATTTCTTGCCGGTCTGCCACAGTAATTGGGCGCCTGCAGCGGCTATGTCGGCGGCGGCGGCGGAGATGCATCGGTTGACGGTGCGCGCTCCAAGGCTGCCTCCCACCACCAGCACCAGCGGCTTGGCGGGATCGAAGCCGAGCTGCTCCTTAGCCTGCTCCTGAGTCAGCGAGCAGTCGCACAGGTCTTTGCGCACGGGATTGCCGGTGAGGGTGATTTTCTCGGCGGGGAAGAACTTGTCGAGGCCATCGTAGGCCACGCATATCGCCTTGGCACGCTTGGCCAGCAGTTTGTTGGTGACTCCGGGGTACGAGTTCTGCTCCTGCAGCAGGGTGGGTACGCCCGCCTTTTGGGCGGCTTTGAGGGTGGGGCCGCTGGCGTATCCGCCCACGCCGATGGCGATGTCTGGCTTGAAGTCGTGCACGATGTGCTTGGCCATGGACATCGAGCGGCGCAGCTTGAGCAGCACGCCAATGTTGCGCCACAGTTTTTTGCGGTCAAATCCGGCCACAGGCAGGCCTTTGATTTCGTATCCGGCATCGGGTACGCGGTGCATTTCCATGCGGTTCTCGGCTCCGACGAACAGGATTTCTATGTCAGGGTAGCGGCGTCGCAGGGCGTTGGCTATCGAGAGGGCGGGGAATATGTGGCCGCCTGTGCCGCCACCGCTTATAAGTGCTCTTTTTATCATTGTCATACGTGGTTTTCGGCGGCGTCGGCAGGTAGGGCCTGCAGTTCCTCCTTGATTTCGGTGTTTTTGCCTTTACGGGCGGCAAATCGGCTTACGCTCAGCATGATGCCGAGGGCCATCGACGTAATCAGAATCGACGTGCCGCCCTTGGATATCAGTGGCAGCGGCTGGCCCGACACTGGGAAGAAGCCTGTGACGATGGCCATGTGGAACATGGCCTGGAACGTAATGTAGATGGCCATGCCGATCACCAGCAGGGCCGGATAGGCCGTCTGGCATCGCGTGGCTATGCGGCCGGCGCGGGCCAGCAGCAGCAGGTACACCACCAGCACAAACAGACCGCCCACCAGGCCGAGCTCTTCGATGATGATGGCGTAGATGTAGTCGGTGAAAGCCAGAGGCAGGCGCGCCGTCTCGCGCGAGTTGCCGGGGCTGACGCCAATGGCGCCGCCGTGGGCCTGGGCGATGTACGAGTATTGTTCCTGCTGGTTTTCGTTGGTTATGGGGTCGTTCCACTTGTCGGATTTCAGGTGGCGCTGTATGCGGTTTTTCCAAGTGCTTTGGCGTACTAACCCGCTGCCGTCAGAGCCGGTGGCGCTGCTTTGGCCCACGATGATGTTGGTGCCGGGCACGTAGACCACCTCCTGAGTAGCGGCTTCATTGCCTGAGTCGCTGGACTTGAAGAGGCTCTGCGCGCCTACGAACATAAGGCCGATCACGACGAAGGCCACCAGTATCTTGCCCAGGTTTTTGAAGCTGACGCCGCCCACCACCATCATCGAACCGGAGATGGCCATAAGCAGCAGAGTGTTAGTCAGGCCCTGCGACAGCAGCGAGGCGCCGGCAATGGCCACCACGATCAGCACGCACGTCAGGCCCAATGGGCTGACGTCGCCGTCTTTCCAGAATCGCTTTTTGCCCAGGATGGCGGCGATGATGAGCACGGCCGAAATCTTGACCATCTCGGCCGGCTGCACGTCAACGATGCCGAGGCTGATGCTGCGGCGGGCGCCGTTGATGTAGTTGCCCCACTTCAGCGTCACGAACATGAGTACGATGCTGACCAGCGCAAACAGGTAACTCCAACGCAGAAATTTCTGGTAATGAGTGCGCTGCAGAAACACCATCACCACCAGGCCTGCCACCAGGAACAGCACGTGGAGCACCATCGAGTGTATGATGCGTCCGTTGTCGACCAGGAATGACGATGCGCTGTACAGCTCGACTATCGAAATGATGCAGAGCGTGATGTAGATGCCCCACAGCTGCTTGTCGGTGGCGCGCGGCTTGACGACCTCGTTGAGGTCTATGTCTTTGTTGTTATCGCTCATTGCCGGGCCTCCATTTTCTTTACTTGGTCCTTGAACTGTCGGCCTCGGTCTTCGTAACTGCTGAAGAGGTCGAAACTTGCGCAGCAGGGCGAGAGGAGCACCGTATCGCCGGCCTTGGCTTGGCTGCGGCAAGCCTCCACGGCGTCGGCCAGGCTGTGGGTATCAATCACGGGCACTACGCCATCGAAATAGTTGACTATTTTGGTATTGTCAACGCCCATGGCCACGATAGCCTTGACTTTCTGGCGCACGAGGGGCAGGATTTCGGAGTAGTCGTTGCCCTTGTCCTTGCCGCCGAGGATTAGCACCACGGGGGTGGACATGCTCTCGAGGGCGTACCAGGTGGAGTTGACGTTGGTGGCCTTGCTGTCGTTGATGTAGCGCACGTCGTCGACCGTACCGGCGTACTCAAGGCGGTGTTCGACGCCCTGGAAGTCGCCCAGGGCCTTGCGGATGTCGGCGTCGCGGATGTCGAGCAGCGAGGCCGAAATGCCGGCGGCCATCGAGTTGTAGAGGTTGTGCATGCCGTTGAGGGCCAGGTCGGCGCGCGGCATGGTGAAGTGGCGCCCCGGGGTGTTGATCACCAGGCGGTTTTCACCGTCGACGTATGCGGCGGTGTTTTCCTCCTCCTTGTGCTCGGCAAAGGGGTATAGGCTGGCCTCGATGGCCATTTGGCGCATCTGGGCGGCGATGACGGGGTCGTCATGCCAGTACACGAACGCGTCGACAGGGCGCATGTTGTTGAGTATTCGGAACTTGGCGCGGACGTAGTTCTCCATCTTGTGCTCGTAGCGGTCGAGGTGGTCGGGGGTGATGTTGAGCATCACGGCCACGTTGGCTCGGAAGTCGCGCATATCCTCGAGCTGGAAGCTGCTGAGCTCGATCACGTAAACCGGATGGGGCGAGCGGGCCACTTGCAGGGCCATGCTGTGGCCCACGTTGCCGGCTAGCCCGGCGTCAATACCCGCACTGGTGAGTATGTGGTGGATGAGCAGGGTGGTGGTGGTCTTGCCGTTGCTGCCGGTTATGCACACCATCTTGGCGTCGGAGTACCGGCCGGCAAGTTCGATTTCGGAGATTACGGGGATTCCCTTCTCCTTGATTTTAAGCATAATGGGTGCCGTAGGGGGTATGCCGGGGCTCTTGACCACCTCGTCGGCGTTGAGGAGGAGGGCCTCGGTGTGGCCGCCCTGCTCGTAGGGGATGCCCTCGGCGTCGAGCATGGCCGTGTATTTATCCTTGATATGGCCGAAGTCGCTGACAAAGACGTCCATGCCCTTGTCCTTGCCGAGGATTGCGGCCCCGACGCCGCTCTCGCCGGCGCCTAATATGACGAGTCGTTTCATTTCTTATCTGATTTTGAGCGTTACGAATGCGGCCACCGCCAGGATGATGCCGATAATCCAGAAGCGTGTGACGAGCTTGGCCTCGGGGATGGGCTGCAGGGGCCTTTGTATCAGGGCGTCAATGCCTGCGTTGCCCGGCTTCTGGTAATGGTGGTGGAGCGGGGTCATCTTGAATATGCGCTTGCCTCCGGTGCGCTTGAAGTATGCCACCTGCAGCATCACCGACAGGTCTTCGACATAGAAGATGGCGCAGATGATGGGCAGCAGCAACTCCTTGCGGGTGAGGATGGCGCAGATGGCCAGCACGCCGCCCAGCATCAGCGAACCTGTGTCGCCCATGAATACTTGCGCCGGCGAGGTGTTGTACCACAGGAAGCCGACGAGCGCGCCCACGAAGGCGGCCATGTACACCACCATCTCTTCGCTGCCGGGGATGTACATTATATTGAGGTAGGCCGAATATATGACGTTGCTGCCCAGGTAGGCCATGATCAGCAGCGCCACTCCGGCGATGGCGCTGCACCCCGTGGCCAGGCCGTCGAGGCCGTCGGTGAGGTTGCAGCCGTTGCTCGTGGCCGTCACCAGGAACACCACCACGATGAAGAACACTATCCAGCCGCCGGCCGTGGCGTAGTCGCCCATCCACGAGGTGAGCCAGGCGTAGTTGAAGTTATTGTTCTTGACAAAGGGGATTGTCGTTTCGGGTGTGTGTGTCATATTGTCCTCGTGGTATTCCACGATGGTGGTCTGCGTCTCCTCGTCGATCACCTCGTGGTTCTGCACCACGCCCATACCGGGGTTGAAGTACACGGTGGCGGCCACCACCAGGGCAATGCCCACCTGGCCCAAAATTTTGTATTTGCCCTTGATGCCGTCCTTGTTGCGGCGCTTCATCTTGTAGTAGTCATCGAGAAAACCGATGGCACCGAGCCAGACGGTGGCAGCCAGCAGCAGCAGCATGTAGGCGTTGCACAGGTTGGCCACCAGCAGGCATGGCACCACGATGGATATGATGATGATGACGCCGCCCATTGTGGGGGTGCCTGTTTTTTTCATCTGGCCCTCCAGGCCGAGGTTGCGCACGATTTCGCCAACCTGCATCAGCTGCAGGCGGTCGATGATGCGGCGTCCGATGAAGATGGCTATGACCATGGACAGCACGAAGGCCAGGCCCGAGCGCACGGTGAGGTAGCTCATCAGGCGGGCGCCCGGCACGTCGATGCTCTGTAACCAGTCAAAGAGTGAGTAAAGCATTGCTATTTAGGTGATTTTGTGTTAGATAGGTTGGCGAATGCAGCGGCCACAGCCTCGCGGTCGTCAAAGTGGCGCTTCTCGTCGCCGATCTGCTGGTAGTCCTCGTGGCCCTTGCCGGCGATGAGCACGGCGTCGCCCGGACGGGCCTGGCCGATGGCATATGCGATGGCCTCGGCGCGGTCGAGGATGGTGACGGCGCGGCTGGGGTCGGGCACTCCGGCCAGGATTTCGGCGGCGATGTCGGCCGGGTCTTCGTGGCGCGGGTTGTCGCTGGTGATCACCAGCAGGTCGCTGGCCTTGGCGGCCTCGGCGCCCATCAAGGGGCGCTTGCCCTTGTCGCGGTCGCCGCCGGCGCCGGTGACGGTGATGATGCGGCCTGTGGCGCTCTGGCGCAGGGCGGCCAGAGCGTTGGCCAGAGCGTCGGGCGTGTGGGCGTAGTCGACGATGGCGCAGATGCCCGAGGGCGACATGAGCCTCTGCATGCGGCCGTCGACGGGGTGCAGTTCGCTCAGCAGGCGCAGGGCTTCGCCGCGGTCCAGGCCCAGGAGTTGGGCGGCGCCGTAGACGGCGGCCAGGTTGTATGCGTTGAAGCGGCCCGTAAACTTTGTCACGACCTCGGCGGGCTGGCCGAGCATGCCGTCGGGCTCGCCTTGCAGGGCCAGGAGCATGCCGTCGAGGCGGTCCTCGATGACTCGGCACCTGAACGTGGCGGCGCTGCGCAGAGCGTAGGTGTAGCGGCGGGCGCGGGTATTCTGCATCATCACCTCGCCGTTGCGGTCGTCGGCGTTGGCCAGGGCGAAGGCATCGGCTGGCAGAGCGTCGAAAAAGCTTTTCTTGGCGGCCAGGTATCGGGCCACTGTCTTGTGGTAATCGAGGTGGTCGCGGGTGAGGTTGGTGAATATGCCTCCGGCAAACCGCAGGCCGGCGATGCGCTTCTGGTCGGCGGCGTGGCTGCTCACCTCCATGGCGCAGAATTCGCACCCGGCCTCCACCATGCGGGCCAGTAGGGCGTTGAGCGCCAGCGGGTCGGGGGTGGTGTGGGTGGCGGGCACGGTCTCGCCGTCAATCTTGTTGGCCACGGTCGAGAGCAGTCCGGCCTTGCGACCCGTCAGGCGCGCCATCTCGTAGAGCAGGGTGGCGATGGTGGTCTTGCCGTTGGTGCCGGTGACGCCCACCAGGGTCAGGCGCTCCGACGGGCAGCCGTACCAGCGGCTGGCCAGGAGGCCGAGCGCTTGCTGTGCGTCGGCCAGCTTGATCCATGCCACTCTCGGGTCAAGGCTCTCGGGCAGGCTCTCGCAGGCGATGGCCGAGGCTCCGGCCTCGATGGCGCGGCCGATGTAGTCGTGGCCGTCGGCAGCCACGCCCTTGTACGCCACGAACGCGTAGCCGGGACGCACCTGGCGCGAGTCGGCGGTCAGGCCCGCGAGCTCGGCATGCGGCTGGGGCACGGCCAGGGCTTGGCCTATATTGTCAAACAGTTGGCTTATTGTCATTTCGTCACAAATTTTACTTTCACTTTCTGTCCGGCAGCCAGTTGCGAGCCCGGGGCCGGATCTTGGCTCACGGCGTAGCCCTGGCCCTGGGGCTGCATGTTGTAGCCGGCCTTCTCGAGGCGCTCGAGGGCCTGGCGTGCGCCCAGGCCGCGCACGTCGGGCACGGTGTTGGCGGGGCGCGACGAGGGCTGGCCAAACTGCTTGGCGGCCGGGTTGCCGATAGCCGAGGTGATGGCCAGCGGCTCAGAGCCGGCGTAGAGCGTGGGGCGCGTGCCTCTGTTGGCCGAGGCCGAGTAGTCGCTGTATCGGCCCAGCAGGCCGTGCGAGTAGAGCTTCATGGCTATGCCCTTGACCACTAAGCCCGACGAGCGGGCGGCGCCCACCTTGGTCTTGGGGTTGGCGATGACGACCATGCAGGTGTACTGAGGGTCTTCGTAGGGGAACACGCCGCAGAACGCCAGGCGCTGGCGGTCGGTGTAGTGTGGCGGACGGGCTGGTATCCATTTGCCGTTTTCGTCGTTGTAGCCTTCGTACACGATGTAGCTCGTGCCGGTCTTGCCTGCGATGTGGATTGTGTCGTTCTGCAGCACCTTGGCCGTGCCGCCCTGGCCGTAGACCACGGAGTGGAGCATGTCGAGCAGCTGGCGTGAGCTGGCGGGCGACAGGATGCTGTCGCGCACGTAGGTGATGGGCAGGGTCTGCGACTGGCCGTCGCGGGTGATGTACTCGCTCACCAGGCGCGGGCGCACGAAGCGTCCCTTGTTGGCGATGGCGTTGTAGATGGCGCAGGTGTATAGCGGCGGGATGCGCGACGAGTAGCCGTAGGTCATTCGCGAGAGCGACACGTGGCCGCCGGCCCTGGGGTCGAGCGTGGGGAAGTAGGGAGGAGTCTCGCCGAGCATGCCGGTGCCGAGGGTGTCGAGAAATCCAATCTCGCGCAGGTCGGCGCGAAAACCGTTGACGTCGGAGTAGTTGGGCGCCAGCAGCTTGGTCATGCCGATGTTTGACGAGTACTCGATAAACCGGCTTACGGGCAGCGCGGCGGGCGAGTGGGTGTCGTGGATGGGCGAGCCGCCGGCGTAGGCGTAGGTGCTGCCGATGCTGTAAGTCTTGCTCAGCGGGAAGGCCCAGCCTTTGCGCATGGCCACGATCATTGAAATGGGCTTCATTACCGAGCCGGGCTCCACGCCGCGCAGGGCGTGGTTCATGGCCTCGATGTACTGGCCGTTCTTGCCTCGCTCGAGGTTGGAGATTGCCTTGATGTCGCCGGTGGGCACGTGCATCAGTATGGCGGTGCCCCAGTCGGCCTGGTATCGCTCGAGCATGGCAGTGAGCTCGGTCTCGACGATGTCCTGCATCTCGATGTTGATGGTGGTGCGCAGGGTGTAGCCGTCTTGCTGGGGCTCGACAGGCCATCTGATTACGCCCTGTGTCATGGGCATTATTTTGGCTGTGCCGGCGCGTCCGCGCAGCAGCGAGTCGAGGGCGGCCTCCAGGCCGGAGTATCCGGTGAGGATGCTCGTTGAGTCGGCTCGGCGGCTGGCACCGATGAATCGGGGCGTGGGCGTGAAGTTGCAGCGGCCGATGCTGCGGTGGGCCATGGCGCCGAAGGGCATCATGCGCACCTGCACCGCGTTGGCGCACAGGCCGTGCTTGTATCTCCTGGTGGGGTTGAAGCGGTTGAAGTATGGGAATGTGAGTATGTGCTCGTAGTCCTCGTACTGCGCCTGCTTGAGCAGCATGCGGCATCGCGTGCGCTTGTCCGGGGCCTTGGCCAGCGGCTCGGCCAGGTGCCGGCGCCACTGCTCCTTGTCGCGCACGGGATAGTAGCGTGCCAGCGAGTCGCAGAGCGAGTCGAGGCAAACCATGAAGAGCGAATCGCGCGGGGCGGCCGTGCGGTAGTCGAGGCTGATGTCGTAGGTGGTGATGTTGGTGGCCAGGATTGAGCCGTCGTCTGATAGGATGTCGCCGCGCAGGGGCTGCACGTAGTACACTCGGTTGAGCACCGAGTCGGCCTTCTGGTTCCACTTGTCGGCGTCCACCAGCGTGGTGCCCACCATCTTGTAGACCACCCCGGCCGCGAGGAGCAGGAGCAGTCCCGATACGATGGCGTAGCGGATGATGATTTTATGGCGCTTGCTGTTTTTGTCCATTCGTTGATGAGAGAGGATGTGTTAGTCTTCGTATTTGAGTTCGTATGGAGGCTTGGGCTGCATGCGCAGGTCGAGGCCGGCGTCGTGGATGCGGCGCACCATTTCGGACTCGCGTATGTTGCTGCGGTATAGGCTCTTCTGTCGTATGCTCTCTGACTTCACCTTGGCGAGCTCGGTCTTGAGCGTGGTGATTTCGCGCATGCGGGTCTGGTACTCGTACTTGTACGAGATGTAGAGTACCAGCAGGGCCACGGCCAAGAGCACGGCAAACTTGTGCTTGCCGAAAAACACGCTGGTGAGCCATTCGCCGGTGAACAGGTCGCGGGCGCCCTCCATCATCTTGCGTTTGGTCTCCGTCTTGTCTTTTTTCTCTTTCTTGGTCTTTGCCATTGCCGTGATGATTGGTTGTCAGATTTTTTGCGCCAGGCGCAGCTTGGCCGACCGGCTGCGGGGGTTGGCTTCGATTTCGGCCTCGTCGGGCACGATGGGTTTGGACGTCAGCAGGCGCAGCGGGGCGGAGGTGCGGCCGTAGAAATCCTGCTCGGCGCGGCCCTCGAAATTGCCGGTCTTCATGAAGTTTTTCACCAGGCGGTCTTCGAGCGAGTGGTAGGTGATGATGGCCAGGCGTCCGCCCGGGCGCAGCATCTCCACGGCCTGGCGCAGCATCGCGCGCAGGGCGTCGAGCTCGCCGTTGACCTCGATGCGCAGGGCCTGGAATATCTGCGCCATCTCTTTCTTTTCCTGCCGGGGGTCGATGAGCGGGCGCGCCACGGCCAGCAGCTGCTCCACCGTGGCGATGCCGCCATTGGCGCGCGACTTGGCGATGGCGCCGGCCAGGCGCCGGGCGCTCTTCAGTTCGCCGTACAGGCGGAATATGTCGGCCAGCCGCTCCTCGTCGGCCTCGGCCAGCAGGCGGGCGGCCGTCAGCGGAGCGCTCTGGTTCATGCGCATGTCCAGAGGGCCGTCCCAGCGAAACGAGAAGCCGCGCTCCGGGTCGTCGAAGTGGTGGAACGACACGCCCAGATCGGCCAGGATGCCGTCGAGCGTGCCGCGCTCGGCGCCCTCGTAACGCAGAAAATTGCTCAAGAAGCGGAAGTTGCCGTGTATCATCACCAGGCCCTCGGCCGGCTCGGCGCGCTCGATGGCCTCGATGTCCTGGTCGAAGGCGTAGAGCGTGCCTCCGGGCTGGATGCGCTCGAGGATGGCGCGCGAATGGCCGCCGCCGCCGTAGGTGCAGTCGGCAAAAGAGCCTCCGGGCTGCGGCGCAAGCCCCTCAAGCACCTGCGGCAACAGTGCTGGCGTATGATAAACCTGTTGATTCATAGGTAATTGCGGTTTCAGTGAAAGACACGGGTTTTAGACCACAAAATTACAAAAAATCCTCGGCAATTTACATATCAAAACCGCAAAAAATCCTGCAAGTTATCAACATTTCCACAACGCTCTATCCCTCAGCACATTGATTGATTTTCAAATGTAAACCCAACCCCACCCAGAGACAAACCAGCCAATCCGCAAACCAGGCTGCGCGCCCACCAGTTTGTCTCCGGGTGGGGAGGTTTGTCTCCGGGTGTGTGGGCGGGGAGCAAAGCAAGGCCCCTTGGCGTGAGCCAAGGGGCCTTGCGGGTAGCCCATAGCAGAATCGAACTGCTCTTTCAAGAATGAAAATCTTGCGTCCTAACCGATAGACGAATGGGCCGGAATGCCTATTTAAGCGGCCATCTTGTTGATGTGGCGGGCGAGCTTGCTCTTGAGGTTGGCTGCCTTGTTCTTTGAGATGGCTTTCTTAGAAGCGAGACGGTCAAGCATAGCCGTTACCTTCACGAGCATTTCCTTGGCCTGTGCCACGTCGGTGCATTTGCGGAGGTTGCGCACGGCGTTGCGTGCGGTTTTTGCGTAATAACGATTGTGCAGACGGCGCTTGATGGTCTGACGGATTCTTTTCTTAGATGACTGATGGTTTGCCATTTCGGTTGATAATGTCTTAAGTCTGTTATATTGTAGCCCATAGCAGAATCGAACTGCTCTTTCAAGAATGAAAATCTTGCGTCCTAA
>CAMWUM010000007.1 GCA_947177435.1 uncultured Muribaculaceae bacterium | reverse complement strand
ACCCTTGGCAGCGTCAGCTGGTACACTACCTCGGAAGGCGGTCCGCACCATTCGGTCAATCTCTACATCTACGACCTTGACGCAGAGGGCAACCCCACCGGCACGCTGCTGTACAGCGAACGAGCAGTGCGCAATATTGATGACCAGTGGATTGAGTACGAACTTCCGGCTTCTGTAGAGGCGCCTCGTGGTTGTTTCGTGTCAATCAACTATCCCGGTTTCCACGCTATCGGCCTCGACGATAACCTGCGTGAATATCCCATGCCCGAGCGTGCCTATGCCTTCTCTGTCGATTTCGCGTCTGGCGACTTTATGTACTTCAATAATGAGGATCTGGGCGGCAATCTTATGATCAGAGCCTATGGCCGCGCATATTCGGCCGAGGGACTTGCAAATCGTGGTGATTCCGCACCCGAGTTTGTGAAGTACAACGTATGGCGCTCCGTAGGATACGGCAGCGACGAATGGACAGCGATCAACAATGCTCCAGTGGCATTCACTTCGCTGTCGGACGCTACATGGAACAATCTGCCTGCCGGCGTATATCGTTACGCTGTAAGCGCCGTTTATCCCGACAATGTTGAGACCGCAAAGGTCGCCACTCCCTATATTCCTCATCTGATGTACGGCACTGTGAAGATGAATGTCAAGACCAACTCGCACTCAGGCAGCGCCGCTGGCGCGGCTGTAACGCTCGCTACGTCTGATCTCACCGAGAGCCATGCCGCCACCGTCGGCGCTGATGGCCAGGTTGAATTCAATGGCGTATGGCGCAGCCAATACACCCTTGATGTCGAACTTCCCGGTTACGAGTTTGACTCTCAGGATGTGGATATGCTTGCAAGCGAGATTACCGACCTTGGCGACGTTGTACTGAAAGAGATCATCGCTCAGCCCGTCAATGTGGTTGTTAGTGGAAGCGCCGATGAGGGCTATCTGCTTACTTGGAATGAGTCCGGTGAGATATTCGATGGCTTTGAGGACCACACTCCGTTCGCTCAGGCATCGGCTGGCGAAGTCGGTTGGCTGTACCGCGACGGCGATGGCGCCCGCACGTTTGCCGAGTCTGACTTCGATTTCCCCGGACGCACTCAGCCCGGTTCGTTCATGGTGTTCAATCCATGGCTCACCACTCCGTCGATGGCCGAGCTTAGGTCGGCATCGCTGCCGCACACAGGCAAGGCCGAACTCGCTTGCTTTGCCGGATTTACCGGCAGCGACGACTGGTTCATCTCGCCGCGCCTGACCTACCACGAAGATTTCACCTTCCGTTTCTATGCCCGTGGCTATTCGCAGACTTACGGCGAGGTAATCCGCGTTGGTTACTCAACCACCGGCCTGGAGCCCGAGGCGTTTGAGTGGCTTGCCGACAACATCGACGTACCCAAGCAGGAATGGACGGAGTATGAATACACCGTACCCGCCGATGCCCGCTACGTGGCCGTGAACTGCATCTCGCCTGACGGCTTCACGCTGTTTATCGACGACGTTGAGATCTTCTCAGGCAACGGCCTGCCCATGAACACCGCAGTTTCTGGTCCCGAGGTTAAGTACGAAGTATGGCTCGATGGCAGCAAGGTGGCTGATACCGACAAGTGTTCTTACGCCTTCGACAATATTCCCGAGGATGTGCACGTCGCTCAGGTAAAGGCGGTGTACGCATCGGGTGAGTCCGAGCCTGCCACCGTGCAGTTCGGTACTTCGGGCATTGGCATTGTCGACAACGACGGCCTCAGCATCTATCCCAATCCCGCAACTGACTACGTCAACGTTAAGGGCGCGTTCAACCGTGCTCTCGTTTACGATCTCTCGGGCGTGCTGATGAAGTCGTTTGACGGCAGGGATTCGCGCCTCGACCTCACTAATATCTCATCGGGATATTACATCCTCGTTGTCGAGTCCGCCAATGGCCAGCGCTTGACTTTCAAGTTGACTGTCAAGAAGTAACGCTCCCTAATTAACATAAACCATCACACAGGCCGCGCCGACCATCGTCGACGCGGCCTGCTTCTTAATGGCATGGGGTTGTGGATGTCGAAAAAAATGGCTAACTTTGCTGGCTGTATTGCTGTGGCAATTTTTGTCTGCGGCGTATAATAATTAGGATTTTTTCGCGTTATCAATACAAATGCCTTAACATGAAATTAGTAAAAATCATTGCTTTGCCTTGCATCGCACTCGCTCTCGGAGGATTGGCTTCGTGCCGGTCGTCGCAGGAGACTCTTGCCTACTTCGCTGATGTTGAGAAGATTGAGTCGATGCCCGTGGGTGACTACCAGATAAAAATCGAGCCGAACGACGAACTCGGCATTCTTGTGACTTCCGACAATCCCGAGGCTACCGCGCAGTTCAACATCGCTCCGGCTGTGTCTCAGTCGCCGATGACAGTGCAGACCACTTACCAAGTGCCTGAATATAGCCGGTATGTCGTTGATTCCAAGGGTAATATCGACTTTCCTAAACTTGGCAGGATCCACGTGGCCGGCCTCACGCTCGAGCAGCTGCGCGACAAGATCCTGGCCGACGTGAGCAAGGAGGCTCCCAATCCGATTGTACGCGTAAATATCCTCAATTATTTCGTTTATGTGGCAGGCGAAGTCGCCGAGCCCGGCAAATACCAGTCGGATAACCAGCGCTTCACCGTGATCGATGCCCTTTCGTCGGCAGGCGATATGACTGTTTACGGACGCCGCGACAATGTGTTGGTGGTGCGCGAGGAGAATGGCAAGCGCGTCACGGCCAGGCTCGACCTTAACAAGGCCGAGACTATGACGTCACCGTTTTTCTACCTCAAGCAAAACGACTATGTCTACGTCGAGCCCACTTCTACCCGCAAGGACAATGCGGAATACAATACCAACAACTCATATAAACTATCGGTTGTTTCTACGATCGTCAGCGGCTGTTCAGTTATCGCATCGCTTGTCATCGCCCTAACCAGAAAGTAATTATGGAAAAGGATAAGGAAAAGGTTTCCCTCAAATTTGATTTCGGCAAATATTGCAAGCTGTGCCTGCGCCACTGGCTGTGGTTTGTCATCGGCGTGGTGGCTTGCGTGGCGCTCGCATGTGCCTATGTCTATATAAAAGTGCCTAAGTCGGAGGTCGTTGCGTCGCTTAAATTGCCACCTGAGACCAATGCCGGCGGCATTATGGCCATCAGTGATCTGGCCAGTTCGTTCAGCCTTGGCGATATGTTTGGCGGCTCCTCGACCGACAACGAGGTGGCTATGCTCTCTTCCCATTCTGTCTATATGAAGACGGTCAAGGACTTGGGCCTCAACGTGGCATGCTACGAGAAGCTCGGTCCGCTGAAGTGGGCAGAGCTTTACGGCGATAAGGTTCCGATGTCAGTTACGCCTACCAACGCTGAGGTCAACGACACTATCTCCCGCGCGATTATCTTCAAGGTAAGCATAAACGGTGACGGTACCTACGACGTAAACGCTAAGATCAAGCGCAAAACCATATTCAAAAAGGATGGTGTAAGCATGCCTTGTACTGTGAATACTCCCCACGGTACCTTTGTTATAGATACGACAGCGGCATTCGCCAAGCGCGATCCCGAAGTTAAGGCTTACCGATTTGTTTTCGCCTCGTACAACGCCGCGTCGCAGAGCCTTGCGAAAATTGTAAGGGCTTATGCGCCGGATAAGAAAACAGACTTTATCGCCTTGTCGTATCTCACTTCCGATCCTCAATTCGGCGAACTGTTGCTTAATACCATAATCGACAACTATAACCTGGTATGCACTGAACAGCGCAATGAACAGGACTCAAACACCTTAGGCTTCGTCGACAAGCGTCTCGCCTCGCTCGAGGATGAGTTGGCGCAGACTGAGGAGCGTATGGAAAACTTCAAAAAGGCCAACAACCTTACTGACGTAGAGGTAGATGCAGCAACCCTCCTTACCACCTCGAGCGAGATCGAAAAGACTCAGCTTTGGGCCCGCATTGAGAATGAGGCTCTGAAGATGGCCATGGATTTCCTTGCCAAACAGGAGAACCAATATTCGCTCATTCCCAGCCTTAACTCGGGTGACTTCTCCGTAGGTTCGGCTGAAAGCATTGAGGCGTACAATCAAATGATCATCCAGCGTATGCGAATGCTCGACTCGACCACGCCCAACAACTCTGCGCTCAAGCGTCTCGACTCCGAGATTGACGCCATGCGCGCCAGCGTAATTGAGTCGATCAATCGCGCCTACGAGCAGTCAAATATCAAACTGAACGAGCTCAAAAGCAAGACCGCTAGTATGACCAGTCGCCTTAACTCGCTCCCTACGCTCGAGCGTGAGTATATCGGCATCGAGCGCGACCTCGTACTCCAGCAGCAGCTTTACCTCTTCCTGCTCAAGCAGCGCGAGGAGGCTTCGATGAATCTGTCGCAGGCAACTCCGTCACTCATCACCGTTGACCAGCCATATACGCTCACCGATCCTGCCGGCATTACAACAAAGATGGCCCTTGCATTTGCTGTGCTGATGGGCATAATATTGCCGATGGCTCTACTTTATTTCATGCGTTATAACAAGGCGCCCCTTACAGCCGACGATATTGAGACCGTTGCGCAGGCACCCGTGCTTGGCCAGATAAAAAAGGATGCATCTAACGATGCTCTTCCCGTGCTCTTGAGCACAGGAGGGGAGTCAATCCGCCAACTGCGCGCCGAGGTGCTCCGCGTGCTCGACGGTCTCGAGTCCGGCAAGAATACCGTGATGGTGGCTTCGCCTTACGATGGCGAAGGCAAAACCTACGTTGCCGCTAACCTGGCAGCTTCGCTCGCTCTCGTGGGCAAGAAGGTGCTGATGATTGAGGCTGACCTCAGCAATGGCAATCAGCCGCTGATGGGTTATGACATGGCCGTCGGCGTTGCTGACTTGGCCAACAAGTCGCTGGCCGAATGCGTGCAGACTGTAAATCTCAACGGCTCGTCTATTTCGCTTCTCGGCCCCGGAAACGTTGGCGGGCGTAACGGCGACGACCTTGTTGGCCATCAGTCTGTAAAAGAGCAAATCGCAAAGGCAATAGAAGATTACGACTATGTGGTGATCGATACGGCCTCGTATGTTGAGCATAGCGGCGCGTTCGAACTTGCCGATCTGGCAGACCTCACGCTCTGCCCCGTGGCTGTTGGCCGTTCCACCGCTTCATCCGTCGAGCAGGCCGACGCCTTATGCCAGGACGGCCGCCTGCCTCGTGTGGCAATCGTTGTCAATATGGCATAGCCTCCTGTCGGGCGGTTATCCAAATCAGTTGATTTAATGAGTATTGTACGAAATTTCGCGTTCAGCGCAGTCCTGACGGCTGCCAACTTCGTTTTCCCGTTTATTGTCTACCCCTACGTTTCGCGCGTACTCGGGGTAGATAAGATAGGCGCGTGCAATTTCGTCGACTCTATCGTCAGTTACGCCTCGTTGATTTCTATGATGGGCGTTGTCATTGTGGGTACACGCAATATTGCAAAAGCACGTGGCGACAAGCGGCGTCTCGACTCTACGTTTACAGCTCTCGTTTTCATCAACCTAATATTCACCATGATTGCCACTGTGGCGCTCGTGGTGGCTACCTATACGGTTGATGCCCTTGCCAGCTACCGCAAGATGCTGCTCATTGGTATCATCAAACTTTGGGGTACGTTTTTTCTGATCGAGTGGCTCTACAAGGGCTTGGAGGATTTCAAGTACATAACCATAAGGTCGATAATTGTTAAGGCCTTGTTTGCCGTGTCGGTATTTGTGTTAATAAAGCAGTCCGAGGATTACGTGCTTTATTTCTTGCTTATGTGCTTGATGGAGGTTGGCAATGCTGTGTTCAACTGCGTGCGAGCCCACAAGTTGGTCAAGTTTGAGTTTGATATGCACAGTGTGGTCGAGTTGATCGGGCCATTTCTCATATTGGGTGTATACATTGCGCTCAACTCGATGTACACCACATTCAACGTGATTTATCTTGGTTATGTGTACGGAGATACCGAGGTAGGCTACTATACCACCGCTCACAAGATATTCAAGATATTGCTTGCCATCTACACGGCATACTCAACAGTGGTGCTTCCGCACGCAAGTTCGCTGATAGAGCAGGGTAGGCATGAAGAATTCAAAGGCTTGATACGCAAATCCGTAGACGGGCTTATGCTTTTCTCATTGCCTGTCGTTGCGTTCTCAATCATATTCAGTGCCGGCATCGTTAACGTCATTTCCGGTTCGGGATATGAGGGTGCGATCGTACCGATGATGATTGTGATGCCCTTGGTGTTCATCATTGGCTACGAGCAGATACTTGTGGTGCAGATTCTTACGCCGCTTGTGTCCGATTCGGTCATACTCTTCAACTCATGCATTGGCGCCTCGGTGGGCATCTTGGGTAATATTTTGCTTGTGGGACGCTTCGCCGCCGTTGGTTCGGCTATTGTATGGCTTGCGTCCGAACTTGCTGTGCTGATTGTGGCTCAGATTTTCGTGCATCACTTCACTAAGATTGGTTTTCCGTGGAGCAGTTTGGCCAAGAATGTGCTGGCTTATCTACCATATATTGCGCTTGCAGTCGGTTTTGGTATCATCTCGCCCTTAGGCGTGGATTGGAATATGTGGATAGGTCTGGTCGTGCTTGTACCGTATTTTTTTGTGGTGCAGCATTTTGTGTTGAAAAATCCAATATACGGATACTCGTTGGGCATCGTTAAATCTACATTCTCAAAATTCGCGAAAAGATGAAGGCGACGGCGCTCATAATATTAAACTACAATGGCTGTGCCGATACCCTGGCATGCGTCAAGTCGGTGCTTGAGCATAACTCGGCGCCGGTGAAGTTTGCCATTGTCGACAACGCTTCGCGGCCAGAACAGCGCCAGGCGCTCCAACGCGGGCTTGAAGACATATTCGGCGACCGTCTGCAAGTGGCCTCTCCCGGGCAGTCTGCTCTCGAGAATTTCGCCACGCTGATATTGAACGACGATAACACCGGTTACGCCCGTGGCAATAACATTGGCCTCGATGCGGCCTATGCTTGCCCCGATGTGGAGTACGTGATGGTGCTCAACAACGACGTGCTTTTTGTCGAGGACATCATCCCCCCCCTGATCGCAAAGCTCGAATCTCTGCCAGATTGCGCCATCATTTCGCCTCTGCTCTTCAAGAGCGTGGAACTGAAGGAATATGATGTCAACTGTGCCCGTCGAGGAGAGCGCGTCACTGAGATCATAGGCAAGAACTTCCTGCATTACTGGCGGAGGCTGCGCAAGCGCTCTCCGCAGCAGGTCTATCCTCATCGCTACCTCCTCAATGATTGCACGCAGACCACCGGCGTAATGGAAATTGAGTTGCCGTCGGGCTCGTGCATGCTGGCCCGCAAGGATTTGATGCGCGAGATTGGTTCGTTTGATCCTAACACGTTCCTATATTACGAAGAAAACATACTGAGCGCCAAGATTTCTGCACTCGGCAAAAAGAACTACCTTAGTTTCGATCAGCGTTGCGTGCATCTCGGCGCTGTCACCACATCCTCGTCGAGCGGGCTGTTCATCAACAAGGTTGGCATGGACAGTCAGCGTTATTACGTGCGCAATTATACATCGGCAGGCCCTGTGCTGCGCGCGCTGCACCGCTTCTCAACGCATTTCTTCATCTTATCGCTTAGGCTGCAAAAAGCCTTGGCTCCATCCAAAAATAAGAAATGATTAGGTTGGCGCTTGTCATATTAGTTGTGCTCTCGTCAGTGGGTTTCTTCAACCCGCACGCTATGGTGTCGGAGCAGCTGCAGAAGTTGTCGTTTTTCCTGAGCATCCTGCTTTGTTTTGGCTATGGATCGGTCAACGGCGTATCCTTGCGCGGAGTAAAGTTCCCCCGCACGGCATTTGTTTTGCTGCTCGGCGGCATAGGCCTATCGATAATAATGGCCTCGGCATTCCATACTCAGTCGCTAAAAGTGTCTTTGATCGCCACGATGCCATACCTTTTCGCCTACGGCTTCTTCTTCGCGTTGATGAAGCTCGACGTGCCTCGTGAGAGACTGATACAGGCCTATTTTGGACTGGCGGCGGTGTCGACCGTGGTGTATTTCTGCAATGTCGCCACTGTGCCATTCAATATGTTTGGCGAGCCGATTATCAACCTCGAGTCCGAAGACCGAGGCATTATCCGCATTCCGGTGGTTTTCATCGAGTTCTTCCCGTTGCTCGCATTCTATGCCATAAACCGTTGGATGATAGATAAGAAGAAGAAATGGTTTGTCATCTATGCGTGGATACTATTGATGATATTGTTGTCGGTGATACGCCAAGTCATAGCCCTTACGCTTGTGCTTTCGCTGCTGTTCGTCATGCAGAAGATGTCCTGGAAAATCAAGGCGCTCACTGCTGCAGGCGTAGTGGCTGTGGTGATATGGGTGCTCCCGCTCATCCCAATGTACAGCGCCATGATCGAGCTATCTGAGAAGCAGGCAGAGGAGAATGCCGATGAAGAGAACGTTCGCATTCAGTCGTGGAGATATTATACATACGAACACCAGACCAATGCTCTCTCGCCAATCTTCGGCAATGGCATGCCATCCTTCGGCAACAGCAGATGGGGCATACAGTTCGATTCGGAAACGCTTGAAAGCGGATGCTTTGCCGCCGACGTAGGGTGGGCGGGCTTCTTCTGGTATTTCGGCGGCATCGCCACAGCCGCTCTTGTCTATATGCTGATTTCAGCAGCCGTCAAGAAGAAGCGGCAGGAAAACCGCTACCTTACTTATTGGTTAGTGTTCGTTATGATCACCAGTTTTGCATCAGGGCCTCCATTATACTACTGGCAAATCGTCGACATTGTAATGTGCCTCTATTTGGT
The DNA here is from genome assembly GCA_947177435.1 of uncultured Muribaculaceae bacterium. Classification (GTDB taxonomy): domain Bacteria; phylum Bacteroidota; class Bacteroidia; order Bacteroidales; family Muribaculaceae; genus CAG-873. Next base: position 8,065 of record CAMWUM010000007.1, on the reverse strand, counting down.
GTACAAAAAGGACGACGATTCCGCTCTGATCACATCCGCAGGCGATAGCGGTGATGCTCAGCCGCGTCTGTCATACCTGCCCAAATTCCCTCAACTTAGCAAATAACGCAAACTATGATATTCGACTTCATCACCTGGGACGTAAGCCCCACAATCTTCGGCCATTTGCGGTGGTACGGACTTATGTTCGCCATCGGATTCTGGATCGGTACGGTCATTATGACTCGCATGTTCGAGCACGAGCGCGCACCCGAGAAATGGATTGGGATATTGCTCATATATACCGTGCTGGGCACAATTATTGGTGCTCGCCTTGGCCACGTGTTCTTCTACGAATGGCCCTATTACTCTGCGCATCCGTCGGAGATAATTATGGTGTGGCACGGCGGCCTTGCCAGCCACGGCGGCGTAATTGGCGTGGTGCTGGCAGTTGTGTTGTTTTCGATATTCACATCAAAGCGGTCAGTGCTGTGGACGCTTGACCGCTTGTGCGTGCCCACCGCTCTTGTGGCGGGATTGATACGCCTTGGCAATCTTTTCAACTCCGAGATATTCGGCCATCAGACCGACCTTCCTTGGGGCTTCATCTTCGTGCGCGCCGGTATGGACGTTCCGTGCCATCCCACCCAGATTTACGAAGCGCTGGCTTACTTCGCGCTCTTCGCCCTGCTGATGTGGATGTATTGGAAAAAGAACGCCGAGGAACGCCACGGCCTGTTGCTTGGCACATTCTTCGTGTGGGTGTTTAGTGCGCGTTTCCTCATCGAGTTCGTCAAGAACATCCAGGATGGTCCCACCGATGCAGCAGCCTATGCCGCCACTGGCCTCAACATGGGCCAATGGCTCAGTGTGCCCTGCATCCTCATCGGCGTTGCCCTGCTCATCTATGCCTTCTCACGCTCCCCACAAAAAATCGACTTCGCCCGCCCAAAGAAGAAATGATTATTTGGGGGTAAGGGAATTTTTTAGTAACTTTGCGTAATGATTGAGCTGAAAGGCATAGAGAAGAGTTTTGGCGGACTGCAGGTGCTCAAGGGCATCAGCCTGGAAATTCCGTACGGCGAGGTGACTTCGATAGTCGGTCCAAGCGGCGCGGGCAAGACCACGCTGCTGCAAATTATGGGTACTCTCGATCGTCCGAACAGCGGGCGAGTGCTCTATGACAATGTAGACGTGCTGCAGTTCAAGGATAAGCAGCTGTCGAAGTTCCGCAACGAAAACATCGGCTTTGTCTTTCAGTTTCACAGGCTGCTCCCTGAGTTCACCATGCTCGAAAACGTGGCGATGCCGGCCCTAATAGGCGGCGTGCCTCGCCACAAGGCGATGGAGAGTGCTATGGCGCTGATTAAATACATGGGCCTTGCCGATAGGGCGGGGCACAAGCCGGCCGAGCTGTCGGGCGGAGAATGCCAGCGCACAGCCGTGGCTCGCGCGCTGGTCAACAAGCCCAAGGTGGTGCTTGCCGACGAGCCCTCCGGCAGCCTCGACAGCCGCAACCGCCGCGAGTTGCACAGCCTATTTTTCGACCTCACTCGCGAAACAGGCGTAACGTTCGTAATCGTCACCCATGACGAGTCATTGGCGGCAGAGTGCGATCGAGTAATCCACATGCGCGACGGCCTGATAGAGGCTGTCAAAACCCATGGCAAGAAGAAATGAAGGCGATGAACAGATGCATATTGGCAATAGTGGCTGCTCCGTTGGCATGGAGCCTGGGCGCCTGCTCTAATGACGAGCCGGAGTACCGCGTGCCTACCGACGTTTGCTATGATTTCGTCACCTTTGAGTCAAAAGATGCCAAAGGGAGTGATTTCAGTCTGCGTCGCAGCGGCGATTCCGAGCTGATTAACTACCATTCGGGTTACTCATTTGACCAGGACACGGTGCTTCACCCGGGTTACCGTTTCATCATCCAGTACAAGCGTGTGGACGGAGAACCCTATACCAGCGGCCGCATCACCCTCTACGGCTATCGACTGCTCGACAATGCCAACAGCCAACAGCTCGTAGGCTACGATCCACAGAATCCAAGCGAGATGGTGAAGCCGCAGACTATGACCCGCACAGGGCAGTACATAAACATGCAGATGCAGATGAGTTGCATGCATGCTGCAAAGGCTAAGACGATGGAATTAGCGGTGGACAGCTCCACACTGAACAGCGACGTGCCCGAACTCAAGCTCGTTTACCATGCATCGAGTCCCGGTGAAAACTACACCACAGGCTATGCGTCGTTTGACGTAAGTTCGGTGTGGGATTTGCCCACTTGCCGAGGCGTGAAAGTGACCTGCCGCACCCCCAACGGCGACGAGTCAAGCATCTTCTACAAATAGTCAATACATCAATAACATTAATAACATAAATAACATCAATCACATAACCACACAAACACAAACAAACATGGAACCCCAGCAGAAAAATGAAATAAAGATCGAGCTGACTCCCGAAGTCGCTTCCGGCAACTACGCTAACCTCGCCGTCATCAACCACTCGCCCAACGAGTTCTTCTTCGACTTCCTCCAGGTAGTGCCCGGCATGCCCCAGGCACGCGTTCAAACTCGCGTGGTAATGACCCCCGAGAACGCCAAGAACCTCCTCTTCGCCCTGCGCGACAACCTGGCAAAGTATGAGGCCACCTTCGGCGAAATCACCCACAAGGAGCCCATCAACCCCGCAAACAACGGCAACAAGTTCAGCGCCTAATCCCTATGGTCAAGGATAACAACTTGATGATCTACAACTCCATGTCGAGGATTAAGGAGCCGCTGCGCCCCGTCAATCCCGGCATGGTGGGCATGTACGTGTGTGGCCCCACGGTGTACGGCGACGGACACCTGGGCCACGCAAGGCCTGCCATCACGTTCGACGTTGTGTTCCGCTACCTGCAGCACCTGGGCTACAAGGTGCGTTATGTGCGCAACATCACCGACGTGGGCCATCTCGAACACGACGCCGACGAGGGTGAGGACAAAATCGCTAAGAAGGCGCGCCTTGAGCAGCTCGAGCCGATGGAAGTGGTGCAGTACTATCTGAACCGCTACCACAAGGCTATGGACGCTCTCAATGTGCTGCCTCCATCGATTGAGCCCCACGCCTCGGGCCACATCATCGAGCAGATTGCTTACGTGCAGTCGATTCTCGACAAGGGATACGCCTACGTGAGCGACGGTTCGGTGTACTTCGACGTGCCTAAGTTTAACAAGGACTTCGGCTATGGTCGCCTCTCGGGCCGCAACATTGACGAGCTCCTGTCGGCCACCCGCGACCTTGACGGCCAAAGCGAGAAGCGCAATCCAGCCGACTTCGCCCTATGGAAAAAGGCCTCGCCTGAGCACATCATGCGCTGGCCTTCGCCTTGGAGCGACGGTTTCCCCGGCTGGCACCTCGAGTGCTCGACGATGGGGGAGAAGTACCTCGGCGAAACATTCGACATCCACGGCGGCGGCATGGACCTCAAGTTCCCGCACCACGAGTGCGAGATCGCCCAGTCGGTGGCTCACCAGGGCCATCCGGCAGTGAACCTGTGGATGCATAACAACATGATCACCATCAACGGCACCAAGATGGGCAAGAGCCTGGGCAACTTCATCACGCTCGACCAATTCTTCACCGGCGATCATGAGTTGCTTGATCAGGCCTACTCGCCCATGACCATACGCTTCTTCATATTGCAGGCCCATTACCGTGGCACGGTAGATTTCTCCAACGAAGCCCTCCAGGCCTCTGAGAAGGCGCTGCAGCGTATGCTCGACGGGTACCGCCGCCTGCAAGAGGTGAAGCCATCTGAGAAGTCGAGCGTTGACATCTCAGGCATCGAGCAGAAGTGCTACGATGCCCTCGACGACGACTTCAACACCCCCGTGCTCATCAGTCATCTGTTTGACATTTGCCGCATCGCCAACCAAGCCAAGGACGGCACCGCCACCCTTTCGGCCGAAGATCTCGCCACGCTCAAGCGCGTTATGGACACGTTCCTTATCGACATACTCGGCATCCGCGTTGACATGGTCGAGGGGCAGTCCGCGCAGGGACTCAAGCCTTTTGAGCAAGCCGTTGATCTTCTGCTCGAACTTCGCGGCCAGGCCAAGGCCAACAAGGACTGGGCCACAAGTGACCGTATCCGCGACCGTCTGGCAGAGATTGGCTTCGACGTGAAGGACACCAAGGCAGGCGCCGAGTGGACCCTTAAGAAATCGTGACAGCCGAGCAATTTGCCACAGAAATAGCGAGCGCGCTCCCATTTGCGCCCAATGGCCAGCAGCAGCTGGTCATTGGCGCGCTTTCGCGTTTCTGCTCGCCCGCGGCCCATGCCGATGTCGTGTTCCTGCTCAACGGGTACGCCGGTACGGGCAAAACCTCTATATGCGGAGCGCTGGTCAAAGCGTTGCGCGCCGTCGGCATCGGCTCGATGCTTCTTGCTCCGACAGGCAGGGCTGCCAAGGTATTCGGCGGCTACGCCGGTCATGCGGCTTACACCATACACCGCAAAATCTACAGTCATCCCGCTTTTGGCGACACGGCCAGCACGGTGCGTGTCGTCAAGGAGAACAAAAGCAAAAACACAATCTTCATCGTTGACGAGGCTTCGATGATTACCGGAGATGACCACTCGGGCGGCAACTTGCTCGAGGACCTCATCCATTACGTCTACACCGGCGACAACTGCAAACTCATCCTGCTTGGTGACATGGCCCAGCTGCCTCCGGTCGGCAGCGAGTTTTCTCCTGCCATGGATCCCGATACGCTTCGGTCATATGGCTTGCGCGTCACACGCGCCACGCTCACCGAAACCGCTCGCCAGGCTGCCCATTCTGGCATACTGTTCAACGCCACCTGGCTGCGCCGGGCCATGCGCGTCGACCCTCTCCCCGCGCCGCAACTCAAGGCCGAGGGTTTTGACGACGTGCGTCTTATCTCGCCCGAGGATATGCCCGAAGAACTCTATGCGGCATACAATCGCGACGGTATACAGGAGGCGATCGTCATAACGCGCTCCAACCAGCGCGCCACCGGCTTCAATCGTGAGATACGCCAGTCGGTGCTTTATCTTGATGAGGAACTGGCGCGTGGCGAACTCTTGATTGTATCCAAAAACAATTACCATTGGGCCTCACAGGTCAAGGGGCTCGACTTCATCGCTAACGGTGACGCGGTGGTGGTGGAGCGTGTGATTGGCACAGAGGACAAGTACGGATTTCGCTTTGCCGATGTCGAATTGTCTATCCCCGAGACCGAAGCGCGCTTTACGGCCAAGGTGATGCTCGAGACCCTATACAACGAGACAGCCAACGTCAGCAATGATCGCCTGTCGCAGTTGTATTACGGCATAATGCAGGATCCCGAGCTTTTTGACGCCTTTACACCGGCTGACGCACGCCTGCGCGCGCTGAAAACCAATCCGCACTGGAATGCCCTGCAAGTCAAGTACGGCTACGCCGTCACCTGCCACAAGGCGCAGGGTGGGCAGTGGCGCAACGTCTTTGTCGACATGAGCTACATACCCGCCGAGGCCATGGGCATGGACTTCTACCGCTGGCTCTACACTGCCGTCAGCCGCGCCCGCACCCGCCTTTTCATCATCCAAACTCTAGAGGCTTAATATTAGAATCGGGATTTCTCGGCATTGCCTGCGCCGGTGCCGCGATAGCGGTCGCGGGTGGAGTTGAAGCGGTATTGCAGGGTTAGCATTGCTGATCGAGTAGGGGAGAAGTTCTTCTGGACTATCTGCACTGCGTCGCTGTAAAACTTCGCATCCCTGTTTGATGAATTGAATAAATCGTTTGCTTCGAAAGCGATGCTGAAGGCATCGTTAAAGAAGCCCTTGTAAATCTTGGCATTGACGTGCCACGGAGTATTGGATAGTTTGATGTTGTTGTCCCAAGTAGGCGTCATCAACTGCGCGTCGATATTGAGCCAGATGTCAAATGGTAGATGCAAAGCATTTTGCCATTGAAACATTATCCCCGGTGCATTCATAGTCATCGGCTCGCCATTCACTGGAAGTGTAAGCCACTGCTTATTAATGCCTAAGTTCACCCGAGGCTGCCATGCGCCTAACTTGAATTGGCCGCCTATGAAAGCCTGGAAATAATGCTTGTGGGCAAGATTGGCGGTGCGTATGATTGTTGACTCGCCATCTGTGCCGTAAGGCTCTGTGATGTTGTAAACTCCGTTTTTAAAATAGGTGTATGACAATTGGGCATAGAACTGTCGCCATTGAGCCATGTATTCCAATGTCTGGAGTTTAGTGGGTTTGAGATATGGGTTTCCTGTTTCGTAGGTTAGGCGGTTGATATATGTGACCGTGCCGTCAAGCTGGCCATAGCCGGGGCGTACTGTTTTGTTGGAATAGTTCAGTCCCATATTCACGTGGCCTACTTTCGTCGAAATATTTAGCGACGGGAAGACATTGTTGTAGGTCTTGCTTTGCCCCTCACGAAGCTTTCTCATTTCATTATTATTGAACTTTACGTGCTCATATCGCAACCCAATGCCGACATTGAAACGGCCAAATTGTTGGCCAATTTCGACGAATGCAGCCATATTGCTTTCTTCCACTCGGTTGTCTGCATCGGCTATCTCAGTGATATTTGCAGATGAAAGATTTGTGGAGCGCGTGTTAGTGTATTCTTCACCCACTTCAATCCCTCCTCGCCAAAGAGGATAACTTAGAACCAACTTCTCAGCAAACATGCGATTGCGATTGATGGACGTAATTATTACGTTTCGGTCATCCCCCAACTGCGCAGATTCATCGTTCTGGGAGTTTTGGCGTTGTTTGAAGTGCATGTAATCGACATTTAAATCAATTCCTAATTCTCCGACGGAGCCATTGTAGTAAATATTTGCCGAATGGAGTGGCCCGGCGTTTGATCTATTATTCATTACAGTGTTAATATTTTCGGTCATAGTGCCGTTTTGCCATACTTCAGTGGGAGTTTGTCCCGTCATAGAATGTCGATTCCAACCGCTGCGGTAATAAGCGCCAATGCTATGATTGTCATTGATAAGCCACGAAAATCCCAATTTGCCGTTCATATCGTTGTATATCTCTTTCCAGTCAGAATGTATCTTTTGGAGATATTTGCTTGATGTGGTCGCAGTGGTCATTTGGTCAATTTTGTCGACAAAGTTGTGGCCGTACCACCATCCGTAATTGGCAAAGACTTCCAAGCCGCCGGTGCGGTATTTCAGATCGATTGTGTTGCCTGTGCGGTAATCGCGGAGAAATCCGTTGTCGGTGCGGAATGTGCCGCTCCATCCGTCGCCCTTTGGCGGTTTTGTGCGTATGCGTATTACCGACTTCACATTGGCGGTATATCCCGCTCCGGGGTTAGTAATGACCTCGACATTTTTTATGTCATGCGAATTAAGCTGAGACAGCTCTTGCGTGTCATTGATTTTGCGGCCATTGATGTAGATTTCGGGTGTGCCCTTGCCAAATACCTCAAGGGCGCCGCCATTGTTGATTACCATTGGCACTTGCGCCAGCACATCTTTGGCGGTGCCCGCTATCGCAAGCGAGCTGCCATCTACGTTAGTAACAAGCGCGTTTCCTTTCATTACGGTCGAAGGTCGAGTGGCGCTAACGACAATCTCCCCAAATGCGACAGTGGATGGCGTAAGGCGTATGATGCCCAAATTACCGGAGTGGGGTACAGCGATGGAGCGAGCATCATATCCAATAAAAGATACGTTAGCGGTAAGGGGGCCCTCGGCAGCGGTGCTGATGGCAAAATAGCCCTCAGCGTCAGTTATCGCGCCCGTTACGTAGACGGAGTCCTGGTACAGCACTACGTTGACAAAGTCGAGAGGCGCATTGTCCTCACCGATTACTTGGCCGGTGACCTCTCTGCCGACGGCCGGCAAGATTGCCAAGATGGCAAAATAAAGAGCAATAATCTTTTTCATATTCGCATCAGTTTTTATTGATTTTTCTGATGCAAAATTACGTCTAAACGGTTCTAAGCTCCAAATATAAAAGTCTTAATATAATAAATGCAACTATCTGATATTCAGCAGCTGCATTTGAAAAAATCTTAATATGCCACCTTTTCACCTTAAT
>CAMWUM010000006.1 GCA_947177435.1 uncultured Muribaculaceae bacterium | reverse complement strand
AAGGATAACAATGTATGGGTTAAGGATTTGGCCACTGGGGCAGAGAAGCGGTTGAGCGAAGACGGCACCCTCGGCAATTACTATTCGTCATATATTTCCTGGAGCCCCGACGGCCGCAAAGTGGCCTCATGCAAAATACGTCCCGCGGCAGAAAAAAGATACGTGTACTATATCGAGTCTTCCCCGGCCGACCAACTGCAGCCCAAGCTTCACAAGCAAGAATACGCCAAGCCGGGAGATGAGTTGAGATTTAAAGTGCCTTGCATTTTCAATGTGGAGACTGGCCAGGCTATTATCCCTTCCACTGAACTTTTTGCCAACCAATACGACCTTTTGCAGCCGGAGTGGACCGATGACTCGCAATACATTATCTTCGACTACAACGAACGCGGACACAAGGTGTACCGCGTGCTGCAGCTGTCGGTCGAAACGGGACAGGTGTCCACTCTGATTGAGGAGACATCTGACAAGTACGTCAACTATCCGCGCTATTTCCGCCATAACCTCTCAGACAATAAGCGCATAATCTGGATGAGCGAGCGCGACAATTGGAACCATCTGTACATGTACGACCTCAGCGACCTGACGCATCCGCAGCAAATCACAAAGGGCGAATGGTACGTGCGCCGCGTAATCAAGGTTGACGAAGGCCGCGGGCTTATCTACTTTACCGCCAATGGAGTAGACAAGGATGAGGACCCATATGACATTAAATATTACCGCATCAATTTCGATGGCAGCGGCCTTACCTGCCTTACTCCCGCACCTGGCCACCATTCCGCCTCATTCTCTCCTGATATGCAGTACATTGTCGATATAGTATCCACTCCGGAAATGCCTCCCGTCGCCACACTGCGCAGCGCCAATGATGGCAGTGAACTGATGCATCTGGAGACTGCCGACATATCCAGGCTGCAAGCCAACGGCTGGCATGCGCCGGAGGTGTTCGCCGCTCCGGGCCGCGACGGCAAGACCCTGATGTGGGGACTGATACAGCGTCCGTCCAACTTCGACCCGACGAAAAAATACCCAGTAATCGAGTACATCTACCAGGGCCCCGGCGACCAGTACGTGCCTAAGGCATTCACGCCTTATAATCATTGGCTTACGCCCCTCTCAGAACTTGGATTCATCGTGGTGATGGTCGACGGCATGGGCACATCGTTTCGCAGCCGTGAATTTGAAAACATCTGCTACAAAAACCTCCAGGATGCCGGCATCCCCGACCACATAGCCTGGATTAAGGCCGCCGCCGAGCGATACCCCGAGCTGGACATCGACCGGGTGGGCATATACGGATGCTCGGCCGGCGGCCAGGAATCGCTAAACGCTCTACTGCATTACCCCGAGTTCTACAAGGCATGCTATTCCGCCTGCGGATGCCATGACAACCGCATGGACAAGATATGGTGGAACGAGCTGTGGATGGGCTACCCCGTCGACGACAGCTATGCCCAAGCCTCCAACGTGGAGAACGCGCACCTGCTGCAGCGGCCGCTCATGCTCGTAGTGGGCGAGCTCGACGACAACGTCGACCCCGCCTCTACAATGCAAGTAGCCGACGCCCTAATAAAGGCAAACAAAGACTTCGAGCTCGTAGTCATCCCCGGCGCCCGCCACACAATGGGCGAATCATACGGCGACCACAAGCGTTACGACTTCTTCACCCGCACCCTCAAAGCCGCCGTTCCGCCCTCCTGGCTCGCCTTCTGACGTCTGCTTAGAAAATTTTTTTGAGGAAAATAGGGGCTGCATGCAAATTTTTTCGTATCTTTGCGCAAAGAAACCAACTTAACAATTTACCATAAGTTACCATTATGAAGATTGAAAAAATCATCGGTCGTGAGGTGCTCGATTCGCGTGGCAACCCCACTGTAGAAGTTGACGTATTGCTCGAATCCGGCGCACGTGGCCGCGCTTCCGTACCCTCTGGCGCATCTACCGGCGAGAACGAGGCTCTCGAGCTCCGCGACGGCGACAAGGCCCGCTATATGGGCAAGGGCGTGCTCAAGGCTGTGGCCAACGTGAACGAGAAGATCGCTCCCGCGCTGATCGGCATGAGCGCTCTTGACCAGATTAAGATCGACGAGACTATGCTCGCTCTCGATGGCACCGACACCAAGTCGAACCTCGGCGCCAACGCCATCCTCGGCGTATCGCTGGCCGTGGCTAAGGCTGCTGCCGACTACCTCGACCTCCCCCTCTACAAATACATCGGCGGCTGCAACTCTTACGCTCTGCCCGTGCCGATGATGAACATCATCAACGGCGGCGCTCACTCTGACGCCCCCATCTGCTTCCAGGAATTCATGGTACGCCCCATCGGCGCCACCACCTTCCACGAAGGCATCCGCATGGGCACCGAGGTGTTCCACAACCTCAAGAAAGTGCTCAAGGAGCGCAACCTCAGCACCGCCGTAGGCGACGAAGGCGGCTTCGCTCCCAACCTCGACGGCACCGAGGACGCTCTGCAGGTGATCTGCAAGGCTATCGAGCTCGCAGGCTACGTGCCCGGCAAGGACGTGACCATCGGCCTCGACTGCGCCGCTTCTGAGTTCTACAAGGACGGCAAGTATGACTACACCTGGAAGCAGGGTGCCGACGCTCCCAAGCTCACCAGCGCCGAGCAGGCCGAATACCTCAAGACTCTCGTTGAGAAGTACCCCATCGACTCGATCGAGGACGGCATGGACCAGAACGACTGGGAAGGCTGGAAGGCTCTCACCGACCTGATCGGCAACCGCTGCCAGCTCGTCGGCGACGACCTCTTCGTCACCAACGTCAAGTATCTGCAGAAGGGCATCAACCTCGGTTGCGCCAACTCTATCCTCGTGAAGGTTAACCAGATCGGTTCGCTCACCGAGACCCTCCGCGCCGTAGAGCTCGCTCAGCGCAATGGCTACACCGCCGTTATCTCGCACCGTTCGGGCGAGACCGAGGACGCTACCATCGCTGACATCGCCGTTGCCACCAACGCCGGCCAGATCAAGACCGGTTCGGCTTCGCGCTCTGACCGCATGGCCAAGTACAACCAGCTGCTCCGCATCGAGGAAGAACTCGGCTGCGCCGCTCAGTACGGCTGGGGCAAGAAGACCAAGCGCCCTGAGTAATCTCAAGCATACCCACATATCGAGGCGTCCATTGACGGGCGCCTCGATTTTGTGTACTCAACGCCAAAAAATTAGGCGCAGGCACAATTTTTGGCGCCCATTCACGTTAAGTAGATAAAACGTGTGCGTGACTTTGTCGGCTCCGTTTATGATTATAACTCGGCATAATAGTATGTTAGACAAGAGACTGACTGAACATGTGCTCACCATAGGGCCGGCGCCTGACATGAAAGGAGGCATCGCCCAGGTGATCAACACCTATTTCAGTGACATTTTCTCTTCGCCCAAGTTCATTGCTGAGATAGTCAACGGCGGCACAGCCAAGCGTATGGCCACGTCGGTCGGCGCCGCATTTAAGTTGATAAATAGGCTTAATTCAGACAAAAGCATACGCATCGTGCATCTGCATACAGCCGCAAAAGTTAGTTTTCCGCGGTCGGCCATCTATGCCAAAATAGCCAAGATGCTTGGCCGCAAGGTGGTGATGCATGTGCATGGGTCGACCTTCGAGGCCTACTTTAACCGTAATAAGCGCCGGGTGCGCAAAACGCTGCAGAACTGTGACGCGGTGGTGGCTCTATCGCAGTCGTGGCTTGACTTTTTTAAGACAGAGGTCGGGCTCGACAACGTGGTGATCCTGCCCAACATAGTGTCGGAGGCTGATGTCCCCGCTGAGCAGCCTGTGGCCGACTCCCTCACCCATCTGCTATTCCTGGGCGAACTGGGACCGCGCAAGGGCGTGTATGACTTGCTCGACGCTGTATATGACAGCCGTGAGACCTTAGCGGGACGCGTGATGTTGCACATCGGAGGCAATGGCGACACTCAGAAACTTGAGGACACAATCAACCGCCTTGGCTTGGATGGCATAGTCCGATTTGAGGGCTGGGTGTCCGGTGAGAAAAAGAAGGAATTGCTGCGCCAGTGTTCGATATATGTGCTGCCCTCCTATGCAGAGGGTTTGCCTATATCAATCCTCGAGGCTATGGCTTACAGCCATGCCATCATCAGCACCACCGTCGGCGGCATACCCGAGGTGGTGGATTCGACCAACGGCATCCTCGTCGAGCCCGGCGACAAAAAGGCATTAGCTCAGGCTATCTGCACCCTGGCTGCTGACCCGGATAAGGTCAAGGCTATGGGCGTGCAATCGCTGAGCAAGGTCAAGCCCCATTTCAGCTCAGAGGTCGCCAACGAATTGTCGCAATTGTACCAAAGGCTATTATCAGAATGACCACACACTAAGAGGCGACGATTAAGACATTAACCGAAGATATTGAGAAGACTTTTTGAAGAATTGAATATGAAAGCATGTTTTATGGGATTAGGCTACATTGGCTTGCCTACCGCAATCATAGCAGCGCGTGAGGGTGGCGTCAAGGTGCTTGGCGTCGACATTAACCCTGAGACGGTGCGCAAGACTAACGCTGGCGAACTCCACATAATTGAGCCGGGCCTCGGCGACCTGCTTAAAGAGGTGGTCGCTGACGGCACGCTTGTCGCCTCTGGCCAACCGACTGAGGCGGATGCGTTCTTCATTGTGGTGCCCACCCCGTTCAAGGGCAATCACCAACCCGATATTTCATATGTAGAGGCCGCTACCCGAGCAGTATTGCCTTACCTGAAGGAGGGTGATTTGTACGTGATTGAGTCAACCTCTCCGATCGGCACGACCGAAAGCATGGCTGATCTGATATTTGCGGAACGTCCTGAATTGCGTGGCAAGATATACATAGCCTACTGTCCCGAGCGCGTGCTGCCGGGAAATGTCATATACGAACTTGTGCACAATGACCGAGTAATCGGAGGCATTAATCCAGAGTCGACACGCAAGGCTATGGACTTCTACTCCAGATTTGTCAAGGGCACGTTACACCCCACTAACGCGCGCACGGCCGAGATGTGTAAACTTACCGAGAACTCGTCACGTGACGTGCAAATCGCCTTCGCCAACGAATTGTCTATCATTTGCGACAAGGCTGGCATCAATGTATGGGAACTTATCAGCCTGGCCAATAAGCATCCGCGAGTAAATATCCTTCAGCCCGGATGTGGTGTCGGAGGCCATTGCATCGCTGTGGATCCATACTTCATTTCTTCGGCTTTCCCCAATGAGGCCAAGATGATAGCCCAGGCGCGCGCCACTAATAATTACAAGGCTATGTGGTGTGCCGAGAAGGTGGTCAACACCATACTCAAATTCGAGATCGACAATGGCCGCAAGCCTGTAGTGGCCCTTATGGGCGTCGCTTTCAAGCCGAACATTGATGATTTGCGTGAAAGTCCGGCAGCCGCCATTATCGACAAGGTGATGGAGGCCGGTACTGGCGCCGAACTACTCGTGGTTGAGCCCAACGTGAAGTCGCATCCCAAATATGCGCTCGCTGACTACAAGCAGGCTTTTAACAAGGCTGATATTGTGGTAATGCTTACGGCCCATGACCAATTCAAGACACTGCCCAACGATTCATCAAAAGTGATCTTGGATTTTTGTGGCATCTACAAATAATATAATGGATAAAGTAAAAATCAAGGGAGTCGAAGTCTTCCCGTTCACATCTGTCGACGAGTTGATCGAGCATGCCGACCGCAATAAAGGCATACTCGTGGCCGTCAATGCTGACAAGGTGATATGGGCTACGGACGAGACACGCGAGATTATAAATAATAACATCGGATATTGCGACGGGGCCGGTGCCGTGCTTGCTCTCAAAAAGAAAGGAGCGGACGGCGCGGTCAGGATCGCGGGATGCGACTTGTGGCTTGAGATTATCAAAAAGCTACACGCCTCGCATTCTTTTTATTTGATAGGTGCGCGCAAAGATATCCACGACGAGGTGATAGACAAACTGCGCCGTGAATTTCCTGGCATCAATATTGTCGGGCACCGCGACGGTTACATAGCCGGACCGGAAGAGCGCGCAGCCCTCATCGACGACGTGGCTGCCAAGAAGCCGGATGTTGTGTTCGTAGCCATGGGTTCGCCCAAACAAGAATTGCTGATGCACGATATGATGGCTCGCCACAAGGCTATTTACCAAGGCCTGGGAGGCAGTTTTGACGTCTATTCCGGTCATCAGTCGCGTGCTCCTAAATGGTGGCGTGACCATAACCTCGAATTTCTGTATAGGCTTATGATACGGCCCAAGCGTATCAAGCACGATATATACAAGTTCAAGTTTGCGTGGTGGTTGTTCACCGGCAATTATTGATAAAAATTCAATTAAAAACATGAAGAAAAAAGTACTCTTGGCATTCGGCACCCGTCCTGAAGCCATTAAGATGGCTCCGTTGGTGAATTATCTTAAGGCCGATCAGGATCGATTCGAAACGCTGGTTGCAGTCACCGGCCAGCATCGTGAGATGCTCGACCAGGTGCTTGCGCTTTTTGGCATAAAGCCTGATTACGACCTTAATATTATGAAGCCGGGCCAGGATCTGTACGATGTGACTTCGCGCATCTTGCTCGGAATGAGGGACGTGCTCGACAGCTGCAAGCCTGACTTAGTGCTTGTGCACGGTGATACATCCACCTCTACCGCAGTAGCCCTGAGTGCATTTTACAAGCAGATACCCGTGGGGCATGTCGAGGCCGGCCTGCGCACCCACGATATATATAATCCGTGGCCCGAGGAGATGAACCGGCAAATTACAGGCCGCATAGCCTCCCTGCATTTCTCCCCGACCGCTTTAAGCCGTGATAATCTCTTGAAAGAAAATGTCGATCCTGCCAGAATAACTATTACCGGCAACACCGTGATCGACGCTCTCTGCACGGTCGTGGACAAAATCAAAGGAGATAAGGCCCTTTCGGGTGCTTTGGCGGCCAAGATTAAGGGTATGGGATATGACACAGACCGTCTGAATTCGCGTCGTCTGGTGCTCATTACTGGGCATAGGCGTGAAAATTTTGGCGAGGGTTTTAAGAATATCTGCAACGCGATACTTGACCTGTCAAATAAATATCCCGATGTCGACTTCCTTTATCCCATGCATCTTAACCCCAATGTGAGACGTCCCATCGCTGAGATTTTTGGCAATGTGCCTCATAATAACGTGTTCTTTATCGAGCCTGTTGATTACCTGCCGTTTGTGTATCTTATGACTAAGTCATACGTTATCCTCACCGACAGCGGTGGCATACAGGAAGAGGCTCCTACGCTGGGCATACCTGTGCTCGTGATGCGTAAAGTCACTGAGCGCCCCGAGGCTCTTGAAGCAGGCACTATCAGGCTTGTTGGCACTGACCGCAATCTCATTGTCGATGAAGTCTCGAGATTTCTTGACGATGCCGACTATTATGCATGCAATCAGCGTATTGTCAATCCTTATGGCGACGGGCATGCGTCAGAGCGTATTGCCGATTTCATTGTAAAGAATATCTGATCGTCTTTTTAGATTGACAAAACTGACGAAGGCCGCCAATTGGCGGCCTTCGTCAGTTTTAGGGGAGGGGATTATCGGCGGCGGCGTACGCTGCGGGTGGAGTTGCCGCTGTTGCCGTTGTTTTTGGGTTTGTCTGCTTTGGGTTTCTTGGTGTTGTTCTTTTTGGTGGAGGTGCGCTTTGAGCCTGAGCGGGTGGTGCGTGCGGGCTTGTCACTGTTGTCGGCATCGTTGTCGACTGTTGCGGGCTCGTCGGCCGCGGCCTGCTCTTTCTCTTTGGCCTGGCGCTTGGCGATTACCTCCTCACGGTCGGGTACCCAGAGGCGATCTTCGAACGTCTCTAGGCGGCGCTGGATGCTGTCCTGGGCCTGGGCCATCTCGTCGGGGTCGGGGAACATCTGCTTGAGCGAGAGGTTGCGCAGGTTGCGGGTCTTGTAGATGTCGCCATCGTAGAGGTTGAGGGTGAAGTAGTCGTCGTAGGTGCAGGTGGGCAGGTTGTTGTCGTCGGTGAGGAAGATCTCTTGCTGCAGCAGGTAGGGGCGCAGGTCGTCGTACTTAATCCAGAACATGGGGTAGCGAAGCTTGTCCTCGCCGAAGTCGCCGGCGCGCACCAGCACGGGGCAGATGGCGTCAACGTAGGTGCGCATGCGGTTGTTGCGGTTGTCAAATTCCCAGCGCTCGATGATGTAGTAGGCGAGCACCTCGCGCGTGGGCACGTCAAACTCGTTGATAGAGTACTTGGGATTCTTTTCGGTCGAGCCCTTGGCCATCTCGAAGGGGATGTAGAACTGGTTGAGCACCTCGTCCATCTTGACGCGGCTCTGGTCGGTGAACACTTCGCGGCCGTCGAGATATTCGTATGCCTTGATGTCGCCGTTGGCAACGAGGCGCAGAATGATGCGGAACAGGTTCTCCTGCCCGTCGATGAGGTCCTCGGGGAAATATAAGGGGGCGTTCTTGTCCTTGTTGAGGTCTATCTCGCGGTACACCACGCGCATCCACTGCACGTCGCCCTCGCTGAGCGATTCGTTGCGCGAGCCGTACGACGCCCTCATGCGGTCGGAGACCTGGGGGCCCGACTGCTGTTGCTGGGTGGCGGCAGGGTCGCGGCGGCGCACGCCGGTGTTGGTCGATGCGTCCTGAGCCCAAGCCGCAGCCAGGGATGCCGATGCGAGTATGATGGCCAATATCCTTTTCATAAACCTTTAAACTATTAAACTTTTAAACCTCAATTTTTCGCTTGCGAAAATTGAATTATCTGATTTGCACTTCCATGGGCGAGAGCGTGCGGGTGGTGCCGTCGGGGCCCGTGGCTTTGATGTTGGAGATGTAGAAGCGTTTGCCGCCCTGTATCTGCTGCATGCGCTGCTTCTGGCGGGTGGAGAATCTGGGGCCGTCGCTGAGCAGCTTGCTGGCGTCGCCCTGCGAGTCGATGAACACGAGCTCGAAGCTCACGACGTCAAACTTTGTGTCGAGCAATCCGTCGTCGATGGCAGCCTGCAATTGATCGGCCTTGAGCATCTGCGACTTTAAGACGGGCTTGCCGCCCTTGTAGCGCTCGGTGTTGCCGTCCTGGTTGGCGATTTCGATGAACGGGGTGGGGTCTGGGAGTTGGCGCACGCGGAATGTGGAGTTGGCCACCTGCGTCTGCCGGCCCTCGATGTTGGCCGTGACGGTGAGCACGGCGTCCTTGCCCACGCCCGTGGGGCGGGCAATCCAGCCGTCGCCGCTGCGGGTGAGGGTGCCGTTGGTCATCGAGGCTGAGATTTCCGACATGGGCACGCCGGGCACGGAGATGCTGATTGGGTTGTTGATGCCGGCGTAGAGCACGTTCATCATCGTGGCCGAAACGGTGGCCATAGGTTCGATGACGGTGTACTGCGAGTTGAAGTCGTGGCGTGTGACAGAACCGTCGCCATGCTGCACTTGCAGGTAGCCCGAGTAGTCGAATGTGCCGGTCGAGCCGGTGGTGAGTCGGTACACGCCGTTTTCGTTCTGCAGTTGGTGCCCGTCGATGAAGATTTCGGGACGCTGCGTGGTGTCGACTGCGGCGAGCACGATGTTGGCCGTGTAGTCGCCGCCTCTCATTACGATGCGCGACTGGGGGATGACGAAGGCGTTGAGTTCGTTGACGCGCACATCGCCGGCGTCAATCTGGGCGTAGAGGGTGCCCAGGGCCTCGCCCTCGGCGTAGAGGATGTCGTTTTGCAGCTTGGTTAGCAGGGTGACGGCGGCCACGACGGGCTTCTGGTCAAACTGCGCTTCTTCCCACAGCTGAGGATTGATTTGGCCCTTGAGTTGGATGGGCGCGGTCGACAGGGCCTGCGCTATGTTAGTGCGCTTGGTGGAGTCGGGCATCAGTCCGACGATGTATTCGCGGTATCCGTCGATCTGGTGGCGCAGGCGCTCGCCGACGAGGCTGTTGGGGTTGAGCATCACCACTGATGCGGCTTCGAGGTCGTCGCGGTTGACGATGTTTTCGGGATCGCCCTTCTTGCCGTCGGCCTCGTAGACGATGGCCAGCTTGAGCGAGTCGACATAGTCGTAGAGGGCGCGCGTGGTGAGGCGCACCTCCGATGCCTTGTCGTACCAAGCCTGGCCCTTCTCAGGGTTCTGCTGGGCGAAGGCTTCGAGCTGCGAGTATATCACCTCGTTGCGGTTGCTGACGTTGGAGTTGGAGCGGTTGAGGCCGTCATGCACCTGCACAAAGCCGTCGAGCACGTCGCTCGAGACGTTGAGCGCCAGCATAGCCGTCAAGACGATGTACATGAGGTTGATCATCTTCTGGCGAGGCGTGAGTCTGTTGTTGCTTCCAGCCATTTATCTTGGGGTTATTGATTATTATTTATCGGGATTAATCGGGATTTAACGTGATTAATCGAGACTAATCGTGATTGTTTAGGCGGTGGCTTGGTGCTCGTCTGAGGCGATTGGGGCCTGCGGCTCGGCTGCCGGAGCGGGCGCTGCCGGGGCGGCGGGCTGCTGGGGCATGGCCATGGCGGGGTACATGTTGATGGTCATTGCGTGGATCATCTTTTCGTACACCTGGTTGAGCTGCTGCATGTAGCGGGCCATCTTCTCGGTCTCCTCGCAGTAGCGGGTGCTTTGCGATGCGGATTTCTCGTACATGTCGCGGATGTCCTTGATGCCTCGGTTGACGCGGTCGATGGCGTCGATCTGGCTCGACACGCTCTTGAGCTGAATCTCGTAGATGGTGTTGAGTCCAGAGATGTTGCGGTTGAGACCTTGCATCTGCTCGACGTATCCCGTGGCGCTCTGGTCGATTTCGGCCGAGTGCTGAGTGATTGCCTGATACGAGCGCAGGAGGGTCTCCGACACGTCGTTGAGGGCTGCGGTGGTCTGGCGCAGGCGCTCCATCTCCTCGGCGATTGAGTTGACTTTGTCGACGTACTGCTCGTTGGCAGTGGCGGCGTCGCCCGGGCGGGCCACAGGGTATGAACCGGCTACGATCGGGCCAGAGGGCACCACGCTTGCTGCGGCATTGGCCGCTGCTCCTGCGGGCACTGCTCCTGCGACAACTCCACCGGCGGGCACTGAGCCTCCGACTGCTCCGCCGGCGATGATCACCTGCGGACCGGAGTACGATGCTCCTGCCTCGCCGTCGTTGGCTTGGCTTTCGGCCTCGTCGCCCTCGGCGGGCTTTTCAGCCTCGGCCTTGTCGTGCTCCTCCTTGTCAAGTTCGGGATAAACTTTTTCCCACTTGTATTCCTTGGCTGGGCGGTCGAAGGCCGTGAGGATGAACATCAGCACCTCGGTGCCCATGCCTATGGAGAGCAGGGCGTTGCCGCCCTTGAGGTGGAGAATCTTGAAGAGCGCGCCCCAGATTACGATGGCGGCGCCGATGCTATATGCGAAGTTGAAAAACCGCTGGCCTTTCTCGCTCGAGATGAAGGCAGAGATAGCGTTTTTGTATTTCTTGACTTTTCCCACGACGGTATATTAAATGGAAAATTGAAAATTACTTATTGCTAATTCTTAATTCCTAATTATTTGCGGGACTTCGTGCCCTTGGCGAATCCGATCTGGCTGCGCACGCAGCGGAATCCGATGTAGGAGCGCTGCTCGTTCTGGTACTCCCAGAGGCGCAGGTCGGAGCGCACGTTGTGTGCCACGTCCTTCCACGAACCGCCGCGCACGATCTTGCGCTTCATCTTGTAGGGATCCTCGACGGCGGCGTCGTAGCGGTACTCGGGGTTGAGGTCGCCGGTGAGTTCGCCGACGCTCTCGGTGTAGGCCGTTGATGTCCATTCGCTGACGTTGCCTGCCATATCGTACAGGCCGAAGTCATTGGGGGCGTATGTGCCTACGGCCGAGGTAATCACGTGGCCGTCCTTGCTGTAGTTGCCCTCCTGGGGCTTGAAGTTGGCATAGAAGCATCCTCGGTCCTCGCTGAGGGTGAGGTCGCCGTCCCAGGGGTACATGTTGTCGTTGACGCCGGCGCGGGCTGCGTACTCCCACTCGGCCTCGGTGGGGAGGCGGTAGGGCTCGATGTATACGCCCTGCTTGTCGAGCGAGCGGCGCAGGAATTCGGTGCGCCAAGCGGCGAACGCGTTGGCCTGCTCCCAGCTGACGCCCACCACGGGGTAGTTGCTGTAACCGCCGTGCGAGAAGTAGAGGCGGGTGTAGGGCTCGTTGTACGAGTTCTCGAAGTCGTTGATCCAGGCCGTGGTGTCGGGATAGATGTTGACTATGTAGGTGTTGAGGAAGTCGAAGTCGCTCTCGCGGGGGCGAGTGATGGTCTGGCGCACGATTTCACCCTCGTCGTTGATGTAGGCCGTGTCCTTCGAGATGGTGGGCACCGGGGCGTTGGTTGCCACACGGTCGGTGTTGTACTCGCGGCGCGCGGGGTCGAGGCGGTTGCGTCGCTTGGCGGCCTCGGTATGGTTGAAGACCTCGTAGCGGTAGTTCATCTGCCTGTCGTCGAGTTCCTTGACGCCGGTGATGGGGTTGATTCGGTACACGCTCTCGATGGCGCGGGCCTCGTCCTCGTTGGGGTTGCGCCAGGGGATGGGCTTGTTCCAGTTGAGTCGGGGAGTGATGGGATTGCCTTCGCGGTCCTCCTCGATCTTGTACTCCTCGTTGCCGCCGTAAGCGGGATCGGCCAGGCGCTCGCGGATGATAGAGTCGCGCACCCAGAAGACAAACTGCTTGTATTTGGCGTTGGTGATTTCGGTTTCGTCCATCCAGAAGGCGTCGACGGAGATGCCGCGCGGGTCGGCGGCAACGTTCCATGCGCTGTCGCTTTTCTGCGGGCCCACTTGCATCGAGCCTCGGTCGATGAGCACCATGCCGTAAGGCGTGGGCTCGGCCCAGTAGCTGCCGCTCACGCCCGTGACCTCGCCGCCGGCCGACGAACTGCCGCCGGCTGCGCACGATGCGAGGATGGCCGCAGCGGCCAGGGGTAGGAGTATGTTTTTGATAGTCTTCATATTCATCACATTATGCGGATGCTTTTGTGCTTGTTCTTGTTTTTGTCAGAGAGGTCGAGCTTCATTGAGTAACCGAGAAACACTTCGTGGCTGCCTGATGAGGCCTTCATGATGGCCGATGTGGCGTAATCATAAGAGTAGCCAACGAAGAAGTTCTTGATTTCAGCCTGAAGGATGAGGTACACGGAGTCGTCATAACGGTATCCGACGCCGACGGTGAACATCTTGTTGTAGCGCGCCCTGAGGGTGGCTTCGCCGGTGGTGAAGGTGAAGTCGGATTTGACCATCACCGACGGCATCAATTCTACTAACGTGTTTTTTAGCGCAATATTGTATCCGGCCATAAAATATATGGTGCGGTTGGCCTGAAACTCGTACTCTTGGTCGGCGGTGGTCTCTTCGGTGCCCCCGGCCTTCATGCTGATGGCGGGCGATGTGAGATGGGTGCACGACAGGCCGGCCCAGAAGTTTGGCCTGTAATACCATAGACCGAACGCTGCGTCGAAGGCTGTGCCCTGGATGTCGCGCATGGGGATGGCGTCGTCGGTGCTCTGGTGGTAATCGTCATCGTCGGGGATGAACACCTCGCTGCCCTTGAACTTTTGGTTGAACATGCCCAACTGCAGGCCCAGCGAGAACTCGCCGCCCCACTTGCGCAGCTTGTAGGCTATCTGCGCGCCGACCGACAGCGAGCTGAACAGGCCCATGCTCTCGGTCTCGGCCACCAGGCCGGTGCCCAGTCGCTTGCCGCCGAGCTTGAAGGGCATGTCGCCCGTGGCGAGGAACGTGACGGGGGCATTGTCGATGCCCACCCACTGCATGCGGCCGCCTGCGCGTATGCGCAGCAGGTCGGTCATGCCCACGGCGGCGGGATTGTAGAAGTTGGGCACCTGCGCGTACTGCGTCAGCTGGGCGTCGGTCTGCCCCAAGGCGGAGAGTACGCAGCAGAGGCAGGCGGCCACGATGGCTATATGTCGGAGCAGGCGCGTCATTCGAAATAAAATGTAAGCACTATCATCTTCGACTTGGCCTTGGAGAGCGACTCGGTGAATTGCAGCTTGTACGGATCCTCGACCAGGTCGGGGCGGTCGTGCTGCAGTATGTCGCGCAGGCCAAAACAGAACTTAAGCTCGGGTATGAGCTTGAAATAAGGCAGGTAGAAGTCACAGCCGAAGCCGACGGTGAGGTACACGTCGGTCGATTGGAGCTGTATGAAATCGCTCTGTCGCTTCGACACGTCGAAGGCCGGCATGGCGCCTCCCACCACGTAGGGGCGGATGTTGCGCTGGCGCATGGCAGCGAACTTGAGGTCGACCGGGAGCACCACGAATGTCGATTTCAGGCTCTGGCGCTCGGTGGCGCCGGTGGTGAGGTCGAGCATGCGCAGGCTACGGTTGCCGAAATAGAGGCCGGGGCTCACGCGCACCGAGAAATAGTCGTTGAGACGGAAATCCACCAGGCCGTTGACGCAGAAGCCGGGATTGTAAGTGGGTTGCTCCACCATCCACTGCTGGCCGTCGGCTGTGACGTTGCCATTGGAGGTGAAGAGTGCGTTCTGGGCATGCACGCCTATGGAAAAGCCTAAGTGCCAACGCCTGAGGTCGGCATACGGCTTGTTGAGAAGCTTGTCGTTGAAGTGCCTCCCCTGGCCCATGCAGGCGCCTGCCCCGATGAGGCACGCGATTATCACTATTGCAATCCTAAAATATTTCATCAATAATAATAACTGCAACCCCTCCCTTTTATTGTGCGGCCCGCGGGGCGCAAGGCTGAAATAAAAGTGCCGTTGGGGCTGTATGTCAGCATTTTTTTGTAATTTTGCGCCTATGAAAAATGAAAATGACAATAGGCTGGGGCTCGGCGGCCTCGTGGCGTTGGTGTTCGGCATGGTTGTCGGCAGCGGCATCTTCAACATCCCGCAGAATATGGCCGTCGGCGCGGGCCTGGGGCCGGTGCTAATCGGCTGGGGGATAACGGCAGTGGGCATGCTGCTGCTGGTCAACACGTTTCGCATCCTGTCAAATCGCCATCCCGAGTACAATGAGGGCATCTATCTCTATGCCGAAAAGGGCTTCAACCGGTTCGTGGGCTTCAACGTGGCCTGGGGCTACTGGCTGTGCGCCTGCTTTGCCAACATCGCCTTTGCGGTGATGCTCAACGACACTTTCGGTGCTTTCTTCCCGACGCTTCTTGCCCACGGATGGCCCACAGTCCTTTTTTGCTCGGCGCTTATCTGGCTGACGTACTTCATTATACGCAGCGGCATGCGTACAAGCGCGATCATATCCTACTGGTGCGCCGTGCTGAAATTCTCGGTGATAGTGCTTATCATCGTCATGCTTGGCCTCAACATCAAGTACGGGACGCTTACGGCCGACATTTGGTGCTTTGACGGTGGCATCGGCGGCGTGGCCACGCAGGTCAAGAGCACGATGCTCGTTACGCTCTGGTGCTTCATCGGCATCGAGGGCGCCGTGGTGATGTCGGGGCGCGCCCGCAGGCAGAGCGACGTTGGCAAAGCCGGAGTGCTCGGCTTCCTGTCGGCGTGGGTGCTGTATGTGCTTGTGTCGGTGTTTTGTTACGGCATTATGGCTCGCGCCGAACTGGCCGAACTTGAAGACCCCTCGCTGGCGTGCGTGCTCGGCTCGGTATGTGGCCCGTGGGCCTACTGGCTGGTGATTTTCGCTGTAATCATATCCATCTCAGGCGGGTTCTTTGCTTGGATTATAGTTACGGCTGAGGCACCATATTCGGCTGCCCGCCACGGCATCTTTCCGCGCCGGTTGATGGACGGGAGCGGCAGCGACTCGCTCAGCCGCAGCCTGCTGGCATCGTCGGTGATCATGCAGTTGTTTTTATTGTTGGTTATGTTTGCCGAGGACATCTACCTATACGCCCTGAATATCACGGGCCTTATGATCCTGCCGGCCTACCTGTTCAGCGGGCTGTTTTTAATCAAGTGCGCTCGCCACGACTATAAGACGAGCCTGATTGGCAGCCATCCCAAGAGCCATTACGCCTATGCTTTGGCCGTCGGCGTTGGCTGCACCATCTTCTGCCTGTGGATGCTCTACGCCGCCGGCCTCAGCCTGCTGTTGCAAGCCCTCTGCTTCTACGCCGCCGGCCTCCCCCTCTTCCGCCGAAAAAAAGCATAAACAAGGATATGAAAAAAGCGTCCCCGGGAGGGGACGCTTTTCTGTATCTTGTCTGCGGGGATTAGTAAGCCCAGCGGCAGGCGATCATTGTAAGGTTGGGGCAAGCCTCGGTGCGGAGGTCGGTGATCATGTTGTAGCGGCAGTTGATGTAGGTGAGGTTCTGGTCGAACGATACATCAAGCATGTTGAGCTGGTTGTTGTTGCAAATCAGGCGCTGCAGGAAGGTCTGGTTGCTGAGGGTGAGGCTGGTGAGGTCGTTGTAAGAGCAGTCAACGAAGAGGAGCTGGGGGCAGCCTTCAACCGAGAGGTTGGTGAGGTCGTTGTAGCTGCAAACGAGGTCTACGAGCACGTTGCAATCCTTGACCGAGAGGTTCTGCATGTTGTTGTCAGAGCAGATGAAGGTGCCGAGAGCGGGGAGGCCTTGGAGCACCATGTTGGTGATCTGGTTGTCGTCGCAGTTGAAGTTGGCGAGGCTGGTTACACCGAAGAGGTTGATAGAGGCGAGCTTGTTGTAGCCGCAGTAGAGGTTCTTCAGGTTGCCGCAGTTGGCCACGTTGAGCTGCTCGAGGTGGTTGCCCTGGCAGTTGAGGGTCACGAGCGAAGCCGAGCCGTTGAGGTCGAGGCTAACGAAGTAGTTGTTAGAGCAGTTGAGGTTCTTAAGGATGGGCACATTGTTGAAAGTGACATCGGTAAGACGGTTGTTGTTGATCGAAACGTTGGCCAGAGCCTGTGCGCCGTCGAGGGTGATGGCGGTGAGCTTGTTGCGCGAAGCGTTGAGGTCGGTGAGGGCCACGGCGTTGGCGACAGAGATAGAGTTGAGCTTGTTGCGAGAAACGTCAACCTTGGTAAGAGCGGCGAAGTCGGCGAGGTTGAGGTTGCCGGCGAGGCCCTTGCCAGCCCACTTGATTTCGGTGATTTGGCCGTTGGCTACGGTTACGCCCTCCCAAGTGGTGGGGTCAGCGAGGTTGGAGATGCCCAGTGCCTCGGCGTTGGTGGCGTGCTTCTCGGCGGGTTGCTCGAGGAATGCTTTCATTTGTTTCATCTCAGCCTTGTTGGGCTTCTGAGCGAAGGCGACCATCGAAGTGAGCAGGATGGCCATCATTAATGCGACTTTTTTCATAATAAATAGTTGTTGAGTTATTTTTTTTGTTTTTCTGATTCGTGATTGAATTGTCGTTTGATATTCTAACAATAGGTATGCGGAAAAGTTCGGCTATCTATAAATATTTTTTACACGGTTTTTTGTGATGAATTAGGATGGCCTTTGTTAATC
>CAMWUM010000005.1 GCA_947177435.1 uncultured Muribaculaceae bacterium | reverse complement strand
CCAAAAGCAGATGGCAAAGAATGACGGCACGTTCTCCTTCCCGCTCGACCGTGGCGTTAGTTACGTAATGCTTGCAGGAGCTCCAGGCTACCTCAACTCTCGCCAGGAATTTGTGAGCGACACGGCTGAGGTTGACGCCGATTACGGCATTGACTTCATCCTTTCGTCTATCACCAAGCCTGTGGTGGTTGATAATATATTCTACGACTTTGACCGAGCCACACTACGCCTTGAGTCGAAAGTATCGCTTGATTCTCTGGCGCAGGTGCTCCGCGACAACCCCAACGTCACCATCGAGATGGCTTCGCACACTGACCGCAAAGGCAGTGACGAATACAACATGCGCTTGTCTGACCGCCGCGCCAAGTCGGTAATCGATTACCTCATCTCTGTGGGCATCAGCGCTGACCGATTGCAATGGCACGGCTACGGCGAATCTAAGCCTAAGACGATTACCAAGAAACTTGCCCGTCTGCATCCGCAGTTCAAGGAGGGCGACGTGCTTACTGAAGAGTACATCGAAGCCCTAACGCCCGAGGACCAGGAAATTGCCGATCAGATCAACCGACGCACGGAATTCCAAGTGCTATCGATTGACTACCAAATGTACTGACGATGGACAGATTTCGCACAGAGATAGACGCAAGGCCGGCTCCGTTTGATTTGCCCCATAGCCAGCCAATAGTTATGCTCGGATCGTGCTTCACCGACAACGTTGGCACACTTCTCAACCGTGACGGCTTCGACGTTATGCACAACCCTCTGGGGCCGCTTTACAATCCCGCGTCATTGCTGCGGGCTGTTGAGTTGGCTCTTGGCATCGGCGAGCCGACCATCATTCAGGAGGCCAGTGGCGCATGGCATTGCCTTGACTTCGCATCGCGATACTCCGATCCAGACCATCAGCGCCTGATGGAAAAGGTTTATGCTGACCTCCAAGCCCTCGGCTATGCCTTGCACACTGCCACCACACTAATCATAACTCTCGGAACAAGTTTCGTTTTCTCACTTGTCGATGGCCCCATTGTGGGCAACTGCCACAAATTTCCGGTTCAGACATTTACCCGCTACAGGCTCTCGACCGAAGAGAACGCACTATGCCTGCGCAAGATACTCTCAATCCTCCCTGCCAACATCCAACACGTCATCTTCACCGTCAGCCCCATACGACACGTTGGCGACGGCCTGCATGCTAACCAACTCAGTAAGGCTGCGTTACTGCTTGCCATTGACCAAATAATCGCGGTGAACGACATCGCCAACTATTTTCCGGCATACGAACTTGTGCTGGACGACCTCCGCGATTACCGATTCTACGCCGCCGACATGAAGCACCCCTCGGACGTGGCCGTAGAGTATATCTACGAAAAATTCGTGCAGACATACTTCTCACCAGCCACCACAGCCGCGGCCCTCGCTGCTCGCAAGCAATCGCTCCGCGCTGCTCACCGACCAATACTCTGATGCTGGTTATACAATAATTTGCATTACGACGCGTTATTAAGACATAACCCTTAAGTCTCGAGATATGATTCCAAAAATTATACACTTTTGCTGGCTGAGCGACGATCCCTATCCCGCCAAGATACAGCAGTGCATCGATTCATGGTCGCAGCATCTGCCTGACTATGAGATAAGGAAATGGGACTTTAAGCGCTTTCCTAAAGACAAATCCGACTGGGTGCGGGAGGCATTCGAGCAAAAGAAATACGCCTTTGCCGCTGACTATATCCGCAATTACGCCCTATACACAGAGGGCGGCATATACCTCGACTCTGACGTTGAGGTGCTCAAAACGTTTGACCCACTGCTGCATCTCCCTTATTTTTTCTGTTACGAAAACGGATCGGGATGCATTGAGGCTGCCGTGATGGGTTCCGAGCCCGGCAATCCTATCTTCGGCAAAATGCTGAAATATTACGAGGGGCGTCACTTCATCAAGCCAGACGGCTCGCTCGACACCGAGCCCCTGCCCCGCCTGAAATCAAAAGTACTTGCCAACGAATACGCCATCAAAGATATTGACAACATCGAGGATTTCGACCACGAACCCTCCACAATATCAGTATTGCCGTTTGACTTTTTCAGCCCTATACACATCGAGCACCGCGAACTGCAAAGCACCGACCGCACAATCGCAATCCACCGCTTTGCCGCATCGTGGGCCCCGTGGCACAAGAAGCTGAAGAAATTCATCAAGCGCCTCGTCGGCCCCAAAGCCACCAAATGGTACATCGCCCAAAAGCGCAAACTCTTCTCCCCATCCAAATAACCCTAGGAGGCGAGGAAGGAGCGGAGGACGGCTGCGAATTGGCGGGGGTTGTCGAGGAAGGAGTAATGGCCGCAGGCGGAGAACGATACGAGGCCGGCACCGGGGATTAGTTTTTCCATTATGCGGGCGTCGCGCATGGGCGTGGCGGTGTCGTTTTCGCCCCAAATCAGCAGGGTCGGAGCCTGAATCTTTGGCATGAGGTGGCGCAGGTCTTCATTGACCACTCTTGACATAATGGCACGCATCTGCGGGGTCGAGTTGGCATAGTCGGCTGAGCCGCGACGCTTGCGTTGCTCGGCGATGCTGGCCTCGGCTTTCTCCTTACTCATCGTCATCTTGGTTAGCCACTTGCCCAGTTTGAACGAATAGACCTTGACATAGTATTTCAGTCCACGACGCGGCTTTACGCCGGCTGCGTCAACGAGTATGATTTTGCCCACGGGATGGCTGGAAGCGTAATGAATGGCAACGCGTCCACCAAACGAATGGCCTAAGAGCGTGGGGCGCTCGAGGCCAAGTTGGTTTATCAAGTCTTCGAGCCAACGCGAATAGTCAGCCACGCCCCACACTTCTGCCGGTTCGTCAGACTGTCCAAAACCGGGAAAGTCCACATTGATCACACGGCAAGTCTCGCCGGCCACCTTCTCGATCGAGGCCAACGTAGATGCCTGGCATCCCCAGCCGTGCATCAGCACGATAGGCTGGCCATCTGCCTTTCCCGACTCGTAAATGCGCGAACGCACGCCGTTGAGCATCATATCTTTTTCCATATCAAAATCTTACGCAAATCTCGGCTATGAGTTTGGAGCGGTCGCCGGCTGGTGCCACATAACCCCACGGGTAGAACATCCATTCGTAGTTAATTTTGAAATCACAGCGGCCTTTGGGACCAATGTGTGAGATGGTAGAACCGAGCGTCAGGCGGTTGCGGCGCTCCCACGTCGTTTTCAACAACCCTGCAGCGTTAGCTTTGCCATCGCTTGCGTCAGTCATGCCATCATAACGGCCCTGAAACGAAAGCACACTAAAATTGCCAAGACGCAGCGGCAGGTCGTAATTGGCGCTCACAAACCACGCATGACTGTCCTTGTAAGCGTCGTGAGCATAAGCAGAGTACATATACTCGCCCTCAGCGCGCCAGCGTCCAGAAGTCCACTTGACATAAGCGTCGAGGCGCGTGATGCGCACCAAGTCGGGATAGGCGGACTCAGCGCCAAGCTCGAGGTTGAAGTCGCCCAGGCGCGTGCCCAACTTTCCGGCATAGAGCATCTGCCGCTCCCACACGTTGTGGTCAGCCATCGGATGGGCGTTGAATGCTCCGACCTCGGCGTACGCCGGTCCGAAATTATACTTTAATTTGGCTCCTACCGCTCTTCGCGGGCCACACGACTTGGAGATGAGAGAGCGACTCGAGAACCACAACAGGTGGGGCGCTCTTGCACCTTCGACCAAACCCGGCACAAGCGTTTGACCCATAGTCAGCGTAAACTTGCCGGCAAAGGCATAGGATGCCTGCGCGTCAAGAATCTTGATCTTACCTTGGTCGCAAAAGTCAGTCTGCACCTTATAACTCAGTGCATCAGTGATGGATCCCTCAACCGAAAGACGGGCATTGCGCACCTGAAAACGCGACATGCCCTCGCTTGGCTCCCAATCATAGGCCGCACGGAGCGTGCCGTGAATCTGAGGCGCCGATTGGGCTGACGCAACAAATCCGCAGACGAGCGTGGCAGCTAATACAAATGTCTTAATAGTCATATTCAAGTTCGAAATTATCAACGTAGAGCACCGCACCGTTGCCGCCGGTGAAGAAATCGCCGTACTTGCTGGCCGAGGCCGCGGCTATGATATACTTGGGACGACGACTGGTGCTCGTGTACACGAACTCAACCTCAAATGGGGCGTAGGCGTCAATGTCACTGCCAGTCTGCACTCGTCCATAGGCCACTACGTATGAGCCGTTGGGGTCGAACAATTGCTGGTTTTTGGGATTGGTGCGTATCTCAAACGGGTCATCGGTGTCAATCAGCGCCACCCACACAGTACCCGTATCGGGACGTCCTTTCAGGTCTTCGTAGCCAGCCGTTACCGAACTGATTGGCGCCGTCTTATATTTCCAGTAGCCTTTGAGTTTGGTAGGCCTTTCGGTAAAAGGCTTGCCAAAACTGAGGATGCCGTTGGTGCCATCGGTGCGCACGTAACTGCCTACGAATATGTTGCCGGCGGCTAGCTTGCCGAGCATGCCGATGCCCACGAACTTGGTCTGCAGGCAGGCCGCGCGGCCCTGGCCGTCGACTGTATCATCGGTGGGTATGGAGTTGCTCGGGCCGAGCGTCGTGGCTCCCTTGTTGCCGGTGTCCCAGAACTGCTCGCCGCCCTCGGGCCACGGGCACCAGATCTTGCCATTGAGCCACCATTCATCGAAGTTGCTGTTGGGCATCTGGCACACAGAGCCGGTTGTGAACGTCAGCGTCTCGCCGTAGGCTTCTCCCGACACAGCGCGGGCTTCGTACTCAGTCTGCGGAGTAAGACCGACAAGGCGGGCGCAGAAATTGCCGCCGTTGTGTGTCAGCCAAGAATCGGGCACGGTTAGCCACTCGGTGTCGCCCTTGATGCGGTACTGCACCGTGTTCTTCTTTCCGGCCTGAGCCTCGCCGTACACCCATGCCACCTTGGTCCAGCCGTCTACGCCAGCCGTCACAACGGTTGCCTCGGTCTGCTCGATGTAAATGGTCCAACGCTCAATGTGACCGTAATTCTCGACATTGATGACGACAGGACGCGAAAAGTCTACTTTCTCGCCCGCGATGTCGGGTGTGGTAGTGGCCGAAGTGGCTCCGAGTTTGCAAGTCTCCACCATCAGCGACTCGAGGTTTACGCGGTCGTTGACAGTGGCAAGCACTCGCTTGCCGGGCACATCGATGGTGGATGCGCCGATCTGGCCCTCAACCGAGAAATATCGCTCGATATCCTGGCTCGCCACCACCTTCCAAAGATAATCCTGGTACATGCGCAGCGTGAAATAACACTTGGCCGACAGGTCGAGTGGCTTATCAATGTCGCCCTGAGCAATCTCCGTATTCGGAGTAAGCGAAAAGGATGTAATCTTCACTTGGTAGATGTTGGCCTCTTCGGGGAAAAAGAGAGTAACGACGCGGTTGGCCGAGTCAATGTCGGCGGCTTTGCATTCCCCCTCGGCCGAGATGGCGGTGAAACCCGCCTGAATGCGAGGGTAAGGTATGTCATTCTTGATGCAGCCACACAGCAGCATCGCAACAGGCAAGATGATGAAAATCAACTTTTTCATAACTATCATATTACGACCAGCAGGCCGAAGTTGATGTTGAAAATGTTAAACTTGAAGTTTGCGCCGCTCGTCACGCGCGTGCCGTCGTTCACGCCGTTGGTCGCCTGGCTTTCCTTGCGGAATTTCACGCCAAACACGCCGAACGAAACATTGAAAGCGGCATACTCCTGTATGAAAATCGCGACACCGGGACTGAAGTTGAGACTGGCAGTGGTAATTTGGGTGCGCGTGTCGAAGAGTTCATCGTTGTAGTAGCGTTTGAACCTCGACGAACCGGTGCCAAGGTCGAGCGATACCTCGTTGAACACGGCAAAACGCTTCATCTTGTTTAGACCCACATAGTTTCGATACGCGAGGCCCATGCTGTAGGTCTGCTGGTAGTAACTTACGTCGTGAAGCGAGAAGTTCATGTCATCATCAATATCGACTGCAAGACTACCAAGGTCGGCGGTACCACGGGAATAGTTGATCTCAAAGCCGATTGACTGGTTGTGATTTATGAAATACGATACCGACGGATTGATTGAGTAAATCTTGCCGTTGAAATCGACATCCTTGATGAGCGACAGTATCTGCACGTCCTCCGTGTCGAGTTCGCCGTAGGAAGCCGTCAGGCCAAAGGCCCATTTGCCCTTGGGAATGAAAAGGTAATTGCGAAGGCCGCGGTCAAAACGGCCGTAATTCTTTTGCTCGACAACGATAGGCACCGTATCTGTGCCAACTATCACCCGTTCACTCAGTTCCGGATCGGCCGGCGCCTCACTCTTCCTCATCACCGGTTCGCGCTCAGCGTCCTGCGCCCAAGCGCCTAAGGCACAAAGGGCGACGCATGCCATTGCTATTATTCTTTGCAGTTTCATACGCTTAAAAATAGAAGGCAACACCGAATGTGATGCTGAAAAGGTTAACTTTGAAATTAGCTGACTTGGTGTGGCGGTTAGCGACGTAGATGCGGTCGGTGGTCGATTTCACGTGTTGGTAATTGAAACCAAGCACGCCCACGTTGACCTCGATGGCAGAATAGTTTGAAAGGAACATCACAATGCCTGGCGACAGGCCGAGATTGACCGAGTAAGTGCGCTCGAACGTTCCGGTCAGATCTTCGCCCACACCGTTGCAAATCTTCGACTCTCCGCCGGCGAACTGCAACTGCAACTCGTTGAAGATGCCGAAGCGCGTACTCGATCCGAGGCTTATGTAGTAACGCATAGCCCCCATGGCCGAGTACGTGTGTGAGATGGCGAACAGGTTTTCTATGTCGTAACTCGTCTCGGAGTCTATCTTCACATTGGCGTTGTCGAGACGAGTGCGCTGGCGCGTATAGGCAAATCGGCCGCCGGCGGCCATGTTGTCGGCAAAGCCATAGAACAGCATAGGGCTTACCTTGAATTGGTAAGAGTCGCCGTTAAGATTCTCTATGATGAGAAATTGGTAATTGTCCTGATCGCTCTGTGAATAGCTTACGCTCACACCAGCAATCCATTGCCCTTTTGGCAAGAACACAATCTGCTTAATATCGCGAGAGAATACGGGGATAGTGTCGGCCGGAGTAGACATCGAGTCGGTCACCGCCTCATCGATCACCACCTCGTCGACGATAAGCGCCGTATCAAGGCCTGTAGCTTGCGCGGCTGTCGCGCTCCATAGCAACGCCACCGCTATTGCAATTCTTTTAAAGTACATAAGCGTTAATATGAAAATGACAGGTTATCGATCCAGAGCACACTGCCGCGGTACACAGCCTCGGGGATGTCGGGCGTAGCTGTCACGCCGGCATCCTCCTCCTCAATGGTGCCTGTCTTGTATGATGAACTGAACATTATCTTTATCTTTGTAGCCTTAACTCCGAAAGAAGAATACTCAAGCGGAAGATTGAAAGTGATGAAATCACGAGTCGGGCTCAATCGCATCGTAGCAAAGGCTATTACTGTAGGGAATCCGTTATCCTCGCTTATCACCTCGACCGACACGAGGCCGTTGTCGTTAGGATTGTTCTTGTCGGGCGTGTATTTGTAGAAGCCGTTGAGCGACGACGGACGCGATGAGAATTTCAATCCTTCGATGTAACTTTCCGAGAGATCAGAAGGGTTGAACCTGTATTCGCCAAGAAAAAGCTTGCCGGCCGAGCGATGCTCCACCACCGGCACATTGGCATTGTAAGGCAGATAATTGTTTCGGTCTTGCAAATAAGGCTGTATCTCAGGACCGTCGAGCGACCAGCCCACCGAGGTAATGCGCATTGACTTGCTGCCTGACACGTAATAATCGTAATCGAGCTGCGACGATGGCTGCATGTACCACGTGTTGTAGCGCTTGGCACTCCGGCAGAATGTCTTGGCATTAACGTTTGCCCAATATTTCTGCGTCCAAGCCACTTTGAGGGTGGTGAAATTCTGCATATTGTAGATTGGGAACTCGGATGCCGAATAAGGACCGCCCTGCTCCAAATCTTTATACTCAGATGGCACGCCCACGTCCTCGAAGTCACCGTCGGGAACGGGCAATGCGTCCTCGGTGCGCACACGCACAATCGGCGCATAAGAACCCTTAACCACCATGGACTGGAGAGCATATGTCTTGCAGGGGTCAAGGCCGGCTATGGCGATGATGCCACTCTCGGGAATACGACGCACCACTTCCACGTCTTCGCCGTTGGCCAGCACGGATGCGTTATCGACGATAGCGGCCGTAATCTCAGGCGTCTCAGCCTCTACGGCCAGTACGGCCGTGCGGGCGAACGCGTCGGCCGTGAGTTTGTATTCCGGTACGGCTCGTGGTATGGTCAACCAGAGTTTAGGCTGGCCGAGATAATCGATGCGCAGAGGGGCTGCAACAACGCCGGGGCCAATATCGAGAGTCAGCAGCCCGGTTTGTTGCTCTTTGTCGGCTACAAGCGACACAATAGGCGCCTCGTCAAGTTGCTTACCGGTATTAGGGTCAAGCAGATATGCTGAGAAATCCTCCAACTGCACACTGCCAGTATTGCATTTGAGCGTAACCGTGGTGGTATTGACGCCAACCATCGCCGGGGTAAACTCTGTGGCGAGCAACTCAACACTCTGTACACCAACTTTCAGGATAGACGCCTGAGATACACGGCCCAGGCGGTCGCGGGCCATAAGCATGAAGGTCGCGTCAGTGTTTGCTTCAACGGCCAGATTGGCAAGCAGATTGGTATAATCCACCGCCAGGGCATTGTCACCATCTTTCCTTATCTTCAACCCATGCAGGTCTGCATCAGCGGGTATGTCGAGCAGATTGACCTCTCGGGGCATTCCGGACAGACCACCCTCTGAGACGGCAGTAAGTATCACCGACTGCAGCCCGGCCTCGGCCGATACAATCATCTCAATCGGTGCCGAAGGCTTGTTGCCCTCAACCAGACTGATAGTCTCTCCGCTGACAAATCCATTTGCTTCGACCTCGGGAGCCGGGGTGCTGAACAAATCTTCGCTCAGGAGCATCTGCGATTGCTTTGGTCCACTAGTTATTGTCAATGTCTCACCCTCCATGTCGAGATCAATCTTGTATGCCGTAGCAGCCATCGTCTCAACCGAGAAATCGCAAGCGAGAGTCACATCCTCGTTCTGATGCGGGAGAGTCAAATACAAGTAAGAAAATCCCGGCATAATGAGAACGGGACCTTCTGCCTCAGGATCAATGGCAACGTAGCCATATCCCGACGTATGCAGCGTGGCGGAGCAGCCGGGATAGCGCCCGGCCAATCCATCGCCTATCTCAACACGCGCAATTGCCTGCTGGAGTTCACAGAGAATGGGCACGCCAACACTCTGACCGGGCATGACTTCAAAGTTAGCCTCGCCGATATAGCATTGGCAATCGTATCCCTCGGCACCGGGAGTGCCCGAGACGGCCCTCGCGGTATACTGGCCAACAATAAAATTTTCGTATTTTGGGAATTGCGTTGCCGAAGCCCAAGTGTGGCTGTATTCGCCGTCGGCGGTAGCCACCGTCAATGCGAAGGGGCCGATGGGGGGCGCCATCTCATGCGGTGCGGCCGTGACGTTTATATCCATCCAGCCCATTTCGACGGTGCTGTTGCTATCGTCCTGGCACGCAACCAACGAGAGGGCCAACGCCGTATTTATAAATAGTTTATATGCAAATTTCATCTCTATGCGAATAAAACTTGCGCCTTTTGCGCTATTTAAGCGCAAATTTAGCCATTTTTACCCAATCCGCCACCCCTTTAACCAAATTTTCTCACCAAAATTTTAATTTGCCAGGCTTTTTAGTACGGAAGATATGAATTGGGACTCGAAACCGCGCTGCAGAGCGAAACGATAGAGGCGTGCTCGGCCTTCGTAGGTGTCGAGGAGCGAAGGGTCAGTGCGCAGTTTGGCTTTCAGCAGTGATGTCAATGTCTCGATGTATTCCTCTTGGTCAATCTCAGCCAGGGCATCGGAGATTTCGTCACGGCTTATGCGTTTGGTCATCAACCCTTGAGCAATCTTTCTCCTACCCCATTTTTGATAGGAAAACTTGTCGTGGACGTATGCGCGGGCGTAGCGGGTATCATCGACAAACTTGTGTTGCCTCAGTGATGCAATAACCTTTTCAGCGTCGCCCGAGGGGATGCCCCAAGTGCGCAGCTTGTCACGCATCTCGCTCTGGCAATGCTCGGCGCGTGCGCAAAGTTCTTCGAGCCTTGCCATGGCTTGCGCGGCTGTAGTTGGCTTAGCCATAGCGGTCAGAGTTTGCCTTTGGCAGCCCGTTCAATCAGGCCGGCCTCCGGCACGATGTAGATTTCTATGCGTCGATTTTTGGCGCGTCCGGCCATCGAGTCGTTGGTCGAAACGGGGTCGTCAGAACCGAGCCCAAACGGCACAATGTTCTCATCCTCAACGCCTGAGGCGTCTATCAGGCAGTCGTCTACGGCATTGGCCCGCGCCTCGGTAAGAGCTATGCGGTAAGCATCATCGCCCGTATCGTCGCTATGTGCGGCCACCACGAGCTTATACATTGTCGGGGCCTTCGCCGCGCTCGACAGTCGCCCCAGCAACTTGCGGCCTGACGCAGTAACAATCGTGTCGTTGGCCGCAAAGAGCGCCGAGGCGGGGATGGTGACAAGCACCACTTCACCGTCGCGCAACAACTCAACGTTTGCGAACTGTTTTGCGAGCGACGAGCTCACCTGCCGCATGTGGCTGCGCACGTCGCGCTGAGCCTTGCCTGTGACGGCAGGCGTGGCCAGGTTCTCGTCAAATGTGAGGTCGTAAGCATCCTGCGCCCACAAGGAGCAGGCGGCGATCAATGCGGCAAGAAACAATGCTAAGCGTTTCTTCATTCGATGGAGTCTTCGTAGTCGAGCTCGGCCTTTACGATAGCCTCAATGTCTTCGGTAGTCAGGGGCGAACGGCGATCCTTAGCCATCATCTTCTTTACGTAAACCAGTAGATCGGCTTCATCAAGTTCGTCGGGCCCGTCATCGTCGAGGTCAAGGTCGAGAAAACCGTTTTCGTCGTAATAGTCCCAGACAGTGTCTATTACATTGAGTATCTCGTCGTCATCGAAGCGCTCGCACGAACCTTCGGGCAACTGTTGGCGGACATAAGCGATAGCCGCTTCTTCATCATATTCCATGATAAAAAATATTAAGAGGTTAAGAGGTATTTTTATGAATTAAGCTGCAGCAGACCCTCGGGCAGGTCGAACTCGACCGTGCGGGCCTTCGTAGATATTTCCATAATGAACTCGTCAGCCACGGGCACATAGGCCAGTCCGGCCGGCGTCTGGAGCACAAAAAGCACATTGTCCGTGCTCTCGTCGAGATCGACAATTTCGCCTATCTCATCGCCATTTTCGTCAATGGCCTTAAATCCGATCAA
This sequence comes from uncultured Muribaculaceae bacterium, assembly GCA_947177435.1. Classification (GTDB taxonomy): domain Bacteria; phylum Bacteroidota; class Bacteroidia; order Bacteroidales; family Muribaculaceae; genus CAG-873. The sequence continues at coordinate 6,694 of CAMWUM010000005.1, read as the reverse complement.
TTGCCCGGCATAGAGTTGGCCATCGTCAGGCATATCTTCCTCGCCATAAGCCAGTGCGGCATCGACGTAGACATCCTTGCCCACAAATTGAGCGGCCTCCTCCTGCGAGTCGACGCCGTCAAAACGCACCAGCAGCGACTCCGATCCGCGAGGCCGCGACGAGGCTACAAAGAACGGCGTAAACAATCCGTCGATATCCATAATCAGGCATCCGCCGTCAGCCAACAGTTCTGACGGATCGTCCGCGGAAAACGAGATTGACAACTCTCCCTTCACTCCGTGGGTCTTGTTGACCTTGCCTACAAGCGCAAGTGATGCGGGATCAATCATTTCTTCTTTTTCTTTTTCGATGGGGCGGGCATCATCTTGTAGTCAAGCAGTTGCACCTCGTCAGCGCGCAGATTGAGTTCACCGTGCGACAGCGCGCGCAGATCCTTGAAGATGCGCTCGTCGTCTACGCCGTCGGGGTTGACCGCCAGCATCATCTTTTTCATCTGGTTGGCAAGCAGGAGCACAAGTGCCTCGCGCTCGGGACTCGCCTCCATCTTCGAGGCCACCTCGATCATCGCTTCCAGGCTCTTTCCGTACTGCCTATGCTTGATTTGGCTCGGAAAACTTTGGATTGGCTGCGGGGCAGAGCCCAGGTCGTCAGGGCGCACCACCTCGTAAGGCCAGTCAATGTCGAGTGCGAACCCGCTGATGATGGCCAAATGGTCCCAAAGCTTGCGGCGGTGCTCCTCGGGATCGCCGTCGGCAGGCACAAGCGCCGCCATGGCGCGCACGATGGTGTTGGCGCAGGCCGTACGCTCGTCACGGTCCTCGATAGCCAGGCACCTGTCGACCATCTTCTGCACGTTGCGTCCATACTCAGGGAGAGACAATTTCTTAAGTTGCGTATTATATGTAAGCATTCTAATCAATTGAAGTACGCTGCAAAGTTAATCAAATTTTCTTGCAAACGGAAATTATTTTGTAAATTTGCGGTATGAATGAGCAAAAGGAAGAGAAAGGGCGGTTCGCTCCGTCGCCGACGGGCCGCATGCACATGGGCAATGTGTATGCCGCCTTGATGTCGTGGCTCGACGCCCGCCGTGCCGGCGGCAAGTGGGTGCTACGCATCGAGGACCTTGACCCGCAACGCTCCAGAATGGAGTACGCCCGCCTACTGGAGGACGACCTGCATTGGCTCGGCCTCGATTGGGACGAGGGCGGTATCGACGGCGCCGGGCCCAACGGGCCGTATTGCCAAAGCCTGCGCAGCGACATATACGAGCACTATTACCAACGCCTGGCCGAGATGGGACTGCTGTACAAATGCCGGTGCACGCGCGCCGATATTATGGCCTCGCAGGCCCCGCACGAGAGCGACGGACGCGTGGTGTATTCAGGTCGTTGCCGTCCGGGGGCTGAACCGCCATTCACTTTAACAGATGGCCCTGGTTCAACACGCCTCTACGTCCCCGACCGGCAGATTGAGTTTGTCGACGAGACCTACGGCCCGCAGAGTGTCAACCTGAGTGAGCATTGCGGCGACTTCGTGGTGCGCCGCGCCGACGGCGCGTGGGCTTATCAGCTTGCGGTGGTCGTCGACGACGCCCTGATGGACATAACGCGCGTAGTGCGCGGCGCCGACCTGCTGCTCTCCACCGCCCAACAATTATATATATATGAGTTGTTGGGTTTCCCCTCTCCTACCTTTGCCCATCTGCCACTGGTGTGCAACGCGGCAGGCCAACGCCTCTCGAAGCGCGACCACTCCATGAGCATGGAAGCGCTGCGCCAACGCTACACCCCCGCCGAGGTGATCGGCTTGGCTGCTCACCAGGCAGGGCTGCTCCCCACCCCAGCCCCCATCACTCCTCAGCAATTAGTAAGGATCAACGCCTAATTTTTGCATATTTTTTGACAAAAATAGTTGAGGGATGGCGGCTATGTGGATTTTTTTTTGTAATTTTGTAAACAAACGATTTAACCCGACCAATAGATATCTAACATAAGGTATGAAACCCAACGATTTTAGAAACTACGGCGTGCACCATCTCGGCATGAACGGTCTCGCCCTTGATCAGTACATCTCGTCTGTAAACGGCGTGAGCGCCAGTTATATATCCCCCACCATCATCGAGGAGCGCCAGCTCAACGTGGCCCAGATGGACGTGTTCTCGCGTCTGATGATGGACCGCATCATCTTCCTCGGCACCGAGGTGAACGACTACACCGCCAACGTAATCCAGGCCCAGCTCCTCTACCTCGACTCGGCCGACCCCGGCAAGGACGTGTCAATCTACATCAACTCGCCCGGCGGATCAGTCTACGCCGGCCTGGGAATCTACGACACCATGCAGTACATAAGCAGCGACGTGGCCACCATCTGCACCGGCATGGCCGCTTCGATGGCCGCCGTGCTCCTCGTGGCAGGCGAGAAGGGCAAGCGCTTTGCCCTCAAACACTCGCGCGTCATGATCCACCAGCCCATGGGCGGCGCCCAGGGCCAGGCATCGGACATCGAGATCACCGCCCGCGAGATCCAGAAACTCAAGAAAGAACTTTATACCATCATAGCCGACCACTCTGGCCAGACCATCGACAAGGTATGGGCTGACTCTGACCGCGACTACTGGATGACGGCCGAGGAGGCTAAGGACTACGGCATGATCGACCAGGTGCTCGTAAAATCTAAGCGATAAGGGAGTATGGCTAAGAAGCGACAACCCCAATGCGCGTTCTGCGGGCGCCCGGCTGAGATGGCCGAATTCCTGATACCCTCCGCCGACGAGCAGCAGTGGATATGCCCCGACTGCGTCGAGCAGCTCCACGGCATGATCATCGACTACCACAAGTCAATCAACGGCGGCAGCAAGGGCAAGCCCGTCGATAAGGCCGACATCAAACTCGCATCGGTGCCCAAGCCCCAAGAAATCAAGGCATTCCTCGACCAGTACGTTATCGGGCAGGAAGAGGCGAAGCGTTACCTGTCAGTGGCCGTTTATAACCACTACAAACGACTGGCTCAGGACAACGATGACATCGATATTGAAAAGAGCAACATCATACTCGTCGGCCCAACCGGCACCGGCAAGACCCTACTGGCCCGCACCATCGCCAAACTGCTCGACGTGCCTTTCACCATCGTCGACGCCACCGTGCTCACTCAGGCCGGATACGTGGGCGAGGACATCGAAAGCCTCCTCACCCGCCTGCTGCAAGTGGCCGACTACGATGTGGCCAAGGCCGAGCGCGGCATCGTGTTCATCGATGAGATTGATAAGATCGCGCGCAAGGGTGACAACCCGTCGATCACCCGCGACGTCAGCGGCGAGGGCGTGCAGCAAGGCCTGCTCAAACTGCTCGAAGGCTCTGTTGTGAACGTGCCCCCGCAAGGCGGCCGCAAGCACCCGGAGCAGAAGATGATACCCGTCGACACGAAGAACATCCTGTTCATCTGCGGCGGCGCATTCGACGGCATCGAGGACAAAATCGCCCACCGCATGAATTCGCGCGTGGTCGGATACAACACCGGCGACAAGCGTCTGCATTTGGCCAACAAGAGCGACTACATGCGATACGTTGCCCCTCAGGACTTGAAGTCGTTTGGCCTCATACCCGAAATCATCGGCCGTCTGCCTGTGCTCACTTCGCTCGAGGCGCTCGACCGCGACGCTCTGCGCCGAGTGCTCACCGAGCCTAAGAACGCCATCACGCGCCAGTACGAGAAACTTTTCGCCATGGACGGCGTCAAGCTCACGTTCACCCCCGAGGCTCTTGACTTCATCGTGGACAAAGCCATCGAGTTCAAGCTCGGAGCCCGAGGACTGCGCTCAATCGTGGAGACCATCATGATCGACGCCATGTTTGAGATGCCCTCGAGCGGCGAGAAGGAATTTGAGGTCACGGCTGAATATGCCGCCGAGAAACTCGGCAATGCCAACTTCGCAACCTCCACGGCTCCCGATGCCGCCAACCAGAAATAACCAATCTACAATTATATTATTTAAACTTTTTTCATCACCCTATCTTCTCCTCTAAAGCAAATGGCCACCGACAAGCAACAGCTCGCTAACGCGCTCAAACACCACTTTGGCTTTGACAAGTTCAAAGGCAACCAAGAGGCTATCATCGCCAACCTGATGGATGGCAAAGACACGTTCGTGCTCATGCCCACCGGCGGCGGAAAGTCGCTGTGCTACCAGCTGCCCGCCATGCTCATGCCGGGCACAGCTATCGTCATTTCGCCCCTCATCGCCCTGATGAAAAACCAGGTTGACGCCGTGCGCAACTACAGCGAGGACGATATCGTGGCACACTTCATGAACTCGTCGCTCAACCGCCAGGCCATCGACCAGGTGAAAGAGGACGTGCGCTCCGGACACACCAAATTGCTGTACGTGGCGCCCGAATCGCTCAACAAGGACGAGAACGTGGAGTTTCTGCGATCAGTCAAAATTTCGTTCTACGCCGTCGACGAGGCCCACTGCATCTCGGAGTGGGGCCACGACTTCCGTCCGGAATATCGCCGCATACGCCCGCTCATCAACGAGATAGGCCAGCGTCCGATCATAGCCCTGACGGCCACCGCCACCCCTAAGGTGCAGCACGACATCCAGAAGAACCTGGGCATCCTGGGCTGCACGGTGTTCAAGTCGTCGTTCAACCGCGAAAACCTCTACTACGAGATCCGCCCCAAGACCAAGAATGTCGACAGTGACATCCTGCGCTTCATCCTCAACCACAAGGGCAAGTCGGGCATCATCTACTGCCTGAGCCGCAAAAAGGTGGAGGAGCTGGCCGAGTTCCTGTCGATCAACGGAGTCAAGGCTCTGCCCTACCACGCCGGCATGGACGGCCCCACACGCTCGGCCAATCAGGACGCTTTCCTGCTTGAGAACGTCGACGTGATCGTGGCTACCATCGCCTTCGGCATGGGCATCGACAAGCCCGACGTGAGGTTTGTAATCCACTACGACATACCCAAGTCGCTCGAGGGTTACTACCAAGAGACCGGACGAGCCGGACGCGACGGCGGCGAAGGCATTTGCATTACTTATTATTCGGCAAAGGACCTGCAGAAAATGGAAAAATTCATGCAGGGCAAGACCGGAGCCGAGCAAGAAATTGGGCGCCAGCTGCTGGCCGAGACGGCTTCGTACGCCGAGTCGGCCATCTGCCGCCGTAAGACACTCCTGCACTATTTCGGCGAAGACTTCGCCGATGATAGCTGCGGCAACTGCGATAATTGCATTAATCCTAAAAAAAGAGTGGAAGCTAAAGAAGATTTGCTCGCGGCCATCGAAACGGTGACCGCCCTCAAGGAAAAATTCAAAGCTGAGCACGTCGTAAACGTGATGCGAGGCCGCGTCACCGCCGACGTCAAATCATACGGCCATGACGCGCTCGACGTGTTTGGCTGCTGCGAGTCAATGGACGAACGATACCTCAACGCCCTGATCAAGCAGGCCGTGATAGAGGGCTATCTCGAGAAAGACATTGAAAACTACGGCACGCTGCACGTCACGGCGCAAGGCAAAAAGTACTATAAACATCCAGTGTCGTTCAAGGTGGTCGAGGACAACGACTTCTCACAGGACGAGGAGGAAATCGTGGTCAAGGGCGGAGCCTCGTGCGCCGTCGACCCCGAACTCTACAACATACTCAAAGACCTGCGCAAGAAGGTGGCAAAGCGCCTAGAGGTGCCTCCTTACGTTGTGTTCCAGGACTTCTCGCTCGAGGCCATGGCCACCACCTACCCCATCACCATCGAGGAGTTGGGCAACATTACAGGCGTGGGCATAGGCAAAGCCAAGAGGTACGGCGACGAGTTCGTGCGTGTCATCAAGCAGCACGTCGAGGACAATGAAATCGAACGCCCCGAGGATCTGCGCATCCGCAACATCGCCAACAAGAGCAAGCAGAAGATTGCCGTCATCCAAGCCATCGACCGCCGCGTGCCCCTCGACGAGCTCGCCGAGGCCCACGGACTCGAGTTCAACGAGCTGCTCGACGAGATTGAGGCCATCATGTACTCCGGCAGCAAAATCAACCTGCAATATTACATCAACGACGTTATCGACCAGGACGTGCAGGACGAACTCTTCCAGTACTTCAAGCAGACCGAGCATGACGACCTGAAAGCGGCCATTGCCGAACTCGGCGACGACTACACCGAGGAGGAAATACGCCTGATGCACATTAAGTTCCTATCCGAATTAGGTTATTGATCCCATGCAAATTAAAGCCCTAAAAGACTTATACAAAACTTACACCGGCGCCAAGGCCGCCTCAGTCGACGAACTCCCGTCGTCGGGCTCGCACCGGCGCTATTTCCGACTGAGCGACGCTTCGGGAAAGACGCTCATCGGCGTTATCGGCACTTGCCGGGAAGAGAACGAAGCGTTTCTCTACATCGACGAGCATTTCCGCTCCAAGGGCCTGCCTGTGCCTCAGGTGGTGGCAGTAAGTGCCGACCGCATGGCATACCTGCAGGAGGACCTTGGCGACACGCTCCTGTTCAACGCCATTGAGAAAGGACGCCTGACACGCGCCTTCTCGGCCGAGGAAAAAGCGCTGCTGGTCAAGGTGGTGCGCAAACTTCCCGAGATACAGTTTGCCGGCGCCGCCGGGCTTAACTTCGGCAAATGCTATCCGCCGACCGAGTTTGACGCCCGTTCAATCCTCTGGGATCTCAACATTTTCAAGT
>CAMWUM010000004.1 GCA_947177435.1 uncultured Muribaculaceae bacterium | reverse complement strand
GTAATATCCAGCGCCCACACAAAAAAACGCCGCGACCTCCAGGCCGCGGCGTTTTTTTGATTATATAAAAACTGCAAAAATGAGGGGGTGGTTGGGCATTTTTTTGTAAATTTGCGGATTAATTGGATTATCACGTTTTTTGATGAAAAGATACAATCTAATCAACAATTCGCTCGGGTGGCTTTGCTTCGTCATCGCCGCGGTGACCTATCTGCTCACCATCGAGCCTACCGCCAGTTTTTGGGATTGCCCCGAGTTCATATCGCAGGGCGCTAAGCTCGAAGTGGGCCACCCGCCGGGCAACCCTATCTTCATGCTCACGGCGCGCTTCTTCGTGACCTTGTTCGGCTGCGAGATGAGCCGCGCCGCCGTGGCTGTCAACGTCATGTCGGCCCTGCTCAGCGCGGGCACCATCCTGCTGCTGTTCTGGACGATAACGCATCTGGTGCGCCGCCTTGTGGCCGGCCGCAGCGAGGCGTTCAGCCTGACCAAGATGATGGTGATTATGGGCTCGGGCCTGTGCGGCGCGCTGGCCTACACGTGGTCTGACACGTTCTGGTTCTCGGCCGTCGAGGGCGAGGTCTACGCATATTCGTCGTTCTGCACGGCGCTGGTGTTCTGGCTGATACTCAAGTGGGAGAATCGTGCCGACCAGCCTCACAGCGACCGTTTCCTGGTGCTGATAGCCTACGTGATAGGCGTGTCGATAGCCGTGCACCTGCTCAACCTGCTTTGCATCCCGGCCATCGTGCTGGTGTTCGTGTACCGCAAGTGGCCGAATGCCAACCTTATGGCTTCGATTCTGGGCCTGGTCGTGTCGGTTGTAATCACGGCGCTGGTGCTCTACGGCCTGGTGCCGGGCTTCATCAAGGTGGCTCAGGGCTTCGAGCTGGTGGCCGTCAACTCGATGGGCATGAGCTTCAACACGGGCGCGCTGATCTACGCCGTGTGGATGCTGGCGCTGTTCACCGTCGCCATCTGGGCCGTCAACAAAGGCAAGAACGCATGGCTCATCAAGGGCCTGCTGATGCTGGTGTGCCTGTCGTCGGGTCTGACGCTGATGACCGACAGCGGCTGGATCTGGACGCTGCTGACCTTGGGCCTGGCCGTGTACCTGGCATTCTTCTGCCGTAGGGTGCCGGTGCGAGTGTTCAATGTGATTATCCTCAGCATCTTCTTCATATTCGTGGGCTATTCTTCGTATGCTCTGCTGCTGATCCGCTCGTCGGCCAATCCGCAGATGAACCAGAACGCCCCCGACAACGTGTTCACCCTGGCCTCGTACCTCAACCGCGAACAGTACGGCCAGCGCCCGCTGCTCTACGGGCAGGTGTGGGCCGAGACTCCCGGCGTGCAGGGCGCTCCGGACTATGTGCAGTTTGACGAGTACGGCATGCCCAAGACTCGCCTGCTGACCACGGCCGAGGCGCTGCAGCGTGACGAGACGGGCATGGTGGTTATGGACGAGTCCACCACCTGGGGCCGCGCTCCGAAGATGAGCCCCGACGAGCCCGACCGCTATGCGGAGTACACCAACATGACCGAGTACAAGTACGCCGACGACGTGTGCATGCTCTTCCCGCGCATGTACAGCCTCGACCCCAAGCACGTGAATGGATACAAGGGCTGGATCGGATATAAAAACGAGGACATGGAGGCCCTCGAGGCCACCTTCCCCCTCACGACCGAGGCCGGCCTCAACCAGCGCAACACGTGGGCTCAGCAGGGCTACACCGACATCTACTCGATGCGTCCCTACTTCACCCACGCCACCGACCTGTCGGTGGGCGAGAACTTCCCGCCAATGACCATCTGGAAGCCGACGTACATGGACAACATGCGCTTCTTCCACAACTACCAGATGTGGCATATGTACTGGCGCTATTTCATGTGGAACTTCGCCGGCCGACAGAACGACATCCAGGGCAACGGCGAGCCTAACCAGGGCAACTGGATATCCGGCATCCCGGCGCTCGACAACGCCCTGTACGGCGACCAGAGCCTCCTGCCCGACAAATACGGCAAGGGCAACAAGGGCCACAACGTGTTCTACATGCTGCCCCTGCTGATGGGCCTGCTCGGCCTGCTGTGGCAGGCGTTCGGCGCCAACAAGGAAGGCGACAACGCCGGCATCAAGCAGTTCTGGGTTGTATTCTTCCTCTTCTTCATGACGGGCGTGGCCATCGTGCTTTACCTCAACCAGACTCCGGGCCAGCCTCGTGAGCGCGACTATGCCTTCGCCGGCTCGTTCTATGCCTTCGCCATCTGGATTGGCATGGGCGTGGCCGCCCTGTACGCTATCCTCCGCTGGCTGTACGGCAAAGCCAAGAAGGACGCCGCCCGTGCCGATTGCGGTTGGGCTCATCCCGTGATGGCCGGCGTGGCTTGCCTTGTGGGCGTGCTCGTGCCGCTGCAGATGGTGTCGCAGACGTGGGACGACCACGACCGCTCACACCGCTACGCCGCCCGCGACTTCGGCATGAACTACCTCAACTCGCTCGATCCCGACGCCATCATATTCACTTATGGCGATAACGACACCTTCCCCCTGTGGTACGCCCAGGAGGTGGAAGGCGTCCGCACCGACGTGCGCGTCATCAACCTCTCGTACCTGGCCACCGACTGGTACGCCAACCAGCTGAAGCATCCCTACTACGACGCCAAGCCGGTCCCCTTCCTGGCCCAGCCCAAGGATTACGCCCTCGAGGCTCTGGGCTATTCGTCGGTCAAGCACTCCGATGAACCGGTGATCGCCACCGAGATGCTTAAGAATTTCTATGCCACGCTCCCGGCCAACACCGAGACGGGCTATCCGGAAATCACCGTCGGATACGCCTACATGCCGGTCGACTCGGCTTCGGTGGCCAAGGCCTTCGGCCCGCAGCCCGACACTGTATGGCGCACCATGGCCGACGTGCCGATGAGGGCGCTCGAGAACGGCGGCGTCTATCTCAACCGCCTGCTGAGCTACGACATCGTGGCCAACTCGATTGCCGACGGCTGGACGCGCCCCGTGTACTTCGCCACCACCGTGCCCAACAGTTACTACCTCGGCCTCGACGGCAGCATGTATTCGACGGGCGTGGCCGAGCAGGTGACCCCGTTTGCCGATGCGCCCGTGTCGCCGCTTGCCGACCGCGCTTATGAGAACATCATGGGCAAGTTCCGCTGGGGCGGCCTCGACGATCCCAAGTACGGCAAGGGCCTCTACCTCGACGAGACCATCCGCCGCATGGTATCGACCATGCGCAATGCCGTGATCAAGGCTGCCGACGAGCAGATGAAGCGCGGCTCGGAGGCCGCCACCGCATGGGCCGTAGAGCACGCCAAGGCCAACGGCCAGCCCGTGCCCGCCACTCGTCTCGACATGGCCCGCGCCCTGCTCAACCTGCTTGAGGAGAAGATGCCCGTGGAGGCTGCCGCTTACGACAACAACCTGAGCCTGACCCTCGCCTCGCAGTACCTGCAGTTATACATGGCCACAGGCAATGCCGATGACCTGGCCCGCGCTCAGGCCCTGCTCGACAACGCGCAAAAAGAGTACGGCCAGACCGCCCGATACGCCGCCTCGCTCAGTTCATCGCAGTACAAGATGCTCGGCATCGAGGCTCAGTACGACCTCAACTACCTGCCGCTGCTGATACAGCTGCGCCTGGCCGCCGCCAACGCCCCGGCCCTGCGCGCCGCAGCCCAGGAAGCCGGCGACACCGACACGCTCATCCTGGCCATCAACTCCGGACTCTACGGCGGCGACACCTACGGCAGCATCTGCCGCCGCATCTACGACGCATACAACGCACAGCGCACTCCCGGAATCGACGAGGCCGTCAATACCGGCTACCTCGCCTATATGATGAAACTCTACGGAGTGGATGTGCCCGCCCAGGCCACCGCCGAGCTTGCCAACATCGGCATCAGCGAGAAGGATCTCGTAAGATTTGTGCTCTGATGCTGATTGAGCGACCCCCATTGCTGTACCGCCTCCTGTTCCCGGGGGCGGTATGGCGTATAAATACCCATCCCGCCAAGGCCGTCTACCTCACTTTTGACGACGGCCCCATCCCCGAGGTCACCCCTTGGGTGCTCGACATGCTCGACAGCCGCGGCGCCAAGGCCACATTCTTTATGGTGGGCCAGAACGCCGAGCGGCACCCCGACTTGGTCGATGAGGTGATCAGCCGCGGCCACTCGGTGGGCAACCACACTATGCACCACATGCAGGGCGCCAAGGCCACCCTGGAGGAATACAGCGCCGACATATCCGCTGCCGAGCCTTGGCTGGGGGGCGTCTGCGACAAACCCGCTGCAGCCCGTCGGCTGTTTCGCCCACCTCACGGGCTGATGCGTCTGGGACAACTCCGCAAGGTGCGTGCCGACGGTTATGCTATCATAATGCACGACGTCGTGGCCCGCGACTACGACGCCGGCCAATCGCCCGAGCGAGTGGTGCGCAACGTGGTGCGCAACGTTCGCCCCGGTTCCGTCGTCGTCCTCCACGACTCCCTCAAAGCCTGGCCTCGCCTGCGCCACGCCCTCCCCCTCATCCTCGACCACCTAACAGCGATGGGCTATCAACTGCCCCCAATTCAATTGTAAACATGGATATCGACGAATACATTGCTGAGCATATTTCGGAGGAGCCGGAGCATCTGAGGCGGCTGTACCGACAGACTTACCTGCGGCATCTGTACCCGCGCATGTGTTCGGGGCATCTGCAGGGGCGCCTGCTGAAGATGCTGACACAGATGATACGCCCGCGGCGCATCATCGAACTCGGCGCGTTCACCGGTTACTCGGCCCTGTGCATGGCCGAGGGCATGCCTGCCGACGCCGAACTGCACACCATCGAAATCAACGACGAGATGGCCGACGAACTGGCGCAGACGTTCGGCTCCTCGCCTTGGGCCGACCGAATCCACCTGCACATCGGCGATGCTCTCGACATCATCCCCCGGCTCGACGGCCCGTGGGACATGGCCTTCATCGACGCCAACACGCGGTCGTATTCGGCCTATTACGAGGCGCTTGTGCCCCGCATGGCCCCCGGCGGCTACATCCTGGCCGACAACACCTTGTGGGACGCCCACGTGGTGGACCCCTCCACCAGCCGCGACCCGCAGACGGCCGGTATCCTCGCTTTCAACGACCTGGTGGCCGCCGATCCCCGCGTCGAGAAAGTCATCCTGCCCCTGCGCGACGGTCTGACGCTCATCCGCATCATATAGGCGATTGTATTCTCCATTTTTACCACAAAATTAGCCGAAAGGACGGAAATTGCATTTATTAATACTGTGGTGTGGTCTTTATTTTGTAATTTTGTGCTCAAATTTTTTGAGGACTTTATGAAACACCGTCTTTTTGCTTTTGTTTGTGTTGCGGTGGCGTGCCTTACGGCAGGCGCCGCAGCCCCCACCGACACGCTGACGCAGGGTCCGGTGCTGACGCTCGACGACTGCCTGCGCATCGCTCTGAGCGACAACCCCACGGTCAAGGTGGCCGACATGGAGGTGGAGCGCATGGATTATTCGCGCATCGAGACCCTCTCGCAATTGCTGCCGCAGATTAGTTTCTCGGGCAGCTACAACCGCATGCTGGCCAAGCAGGTGATGTATATGAACATGGACCTCGGCGACTTTGGATTCGGCGGGGCCGGCTCTGAAGGCGATGAAGGCGGCGAGGCCCAACAGTCGCGTGCCGGCAAGAGCGGCGGTGACGGCGGCATCAAGGTGGGCCTCGACAACTCTTACCAGGTGGGCTTCTCGGCATCAATGCCTTTGGTGGCTCCGCAGTTGTGGGCAGCACTCAAACTGAGCGACACGCAGATACTGCAGGCCGTGGAGCAGTCGCGCGCCTCGCGCCTCGACCTGGTCAACCAGATCAAGAGCGCATACTACGCACTGCAGCTGGCCGAGGATTCGCGCCGCGTGATCCAGGAGAGCTACGACATGGCGGCCCTCACGCACGATATTTACACCAAGAAGTTCGCGGCCGGCGCGGCCAGCGAGTTTGAGGTGCTGCGCACGTCGGTGGCTATGAAAAACATCGAGCCGCAGATGATACAGGCCGACATCGCCATCAAGCAGGCGCGCCTGCAGCTGCTCATCCTCATGGGCCTCGACACCAACGTAGAGTTTAACACCGCCGGCACGCTGTCGCAGTACGAGAGCACGATGTACGGCGACGTCCTGCAGATGACCAACCCCGACTACAGCGGCAACTCGCAGCTGAAACTCTTTGATATCCAGGATCTGCAGGCCCGCCAGGCACTGAAGGTGCAGCGCGCGTCGGTATGGCCCACTATATCGGCGATGGCCAATTACAACTGGACGTCGATGAGCAACGGCTCGCCGTTCAAGAATTTCCGCTGGAATCCCTACTCGGTGGTGGGCCTTACGCTCAACGTGCCCCTCTTCACCGGCGGCAGCCGCTACAGCAAGATCCGCCAGGCCGAGGTACAGGTGGGCGAGATGGCGCTTCAGCGTGAGAACCTTGACCGCAGCATCTCGATGCAGGTCGACCTCTCGGTTGAGAACATCAACATGAACGTCAAGCAGATAGCGTCGGCCTCGGAGAGCGTGGGCCAGGCCACCCGCGCGCATGACATTATGGAGAAGAGCTTCGCCATCGGCGCTGCCTCTTACCTCGACCTGCGTGACTCGGAATTGGCGCTGACGCAGAGCCGCCTGGCTTACTATCAGGCCATCTACAATTACCTGGTGGCACGCAGCAACCTCGAGCTGTTGCTCGGCACCGCCCCGCTTGAATATTAATCTGAAAAAATAAACAACCGACACAATATGAAGTCATTTTATTTCGCAGCGGCTGCAGCCTTGATGCTTTGCGGCTGCTCGCAAGACAAGCAGGCCGAGCAGGCGGCCGTGGTCGAGGAGCTCCCCCTCGTTGAGCTCGGCGTGGCCAGCGTCCAGGACGTGGCCCAGGGCAAGAGTTACACAGCATCGGTCGAGGCCGACAACACCAACAACATCTCGCCCTCCGCTCCCAACCGCATCAAGACCATCACCGTTGAGGTCGGCGACCACGTGAGCAAAGGCCAGACGCTCGTCACCCTCGATGCCGCCAACCTCGAGCAATTGCGCGTCAACCTCGACAACGTCGAGCGCGAGTACAACCGCGCCGCCCAACTGCTGGAGATTGGCGCCGGCACTCAGCAGGCTGTGGACCAGCTCAAGGCCCAGCTTGACGCCCTGCGCACGCAGTACAATAATCTTAAGGAGAACACCGTGCTCGTCTCGCCCATCAGCGGCGTGGTGACCGCGCGCAACTACGACCCGGGCGACATGACCAACGGCGCCACCCCCGTGCTCACCGTGGGCCAGATTACTCCCAACGTAAAGGTGATGATCAGCGCCACGGAGAACGATTTCTCTAAGTTCAAGGTCGGCACTCCGGTGGCCGTCACCTTCGACGCCTACCCCGGCGAGACCTTCGAAGGCAAGATTTCGCGCATCTATCCGACAGTCAATCCCAGCACACGCACATTCCAGGCTGAGATACTCGTGGCCAACCAGCAGGGCAAGATTCTGCCCGGCATGTTTGCCCGCGTCAACATGGACTTCGGCACCGAGAGCCGCGTGGTGGTGCCCGACTTGGCCGTGGTCAAGCAGACCGGCTCAGGCAACCGCTACGTCTATGTCTACAACGACGGCCGCGTAAGCATGCGCCGCGTGGAGCTGGGCCAGCGCCTGGGCGACGCCTATGAGTTGATCTCGGGCGTGGAGGATGGCGACTCTGTCGTGGTCGTGGGCCAAGTGCGCCTGGCCGACGGCGTGGCCGTGCAGGTCAACCGATAGGCAAGGCTTTCGCAAGCGAAAGCAACCAACGACACATCAGCCGCTTGCGGCGTCACTAATATCTAAAATCTAACATCTAACCCTCTAATATATGAGCCTATACTCCGGCGCGGTGAAGCGCCCCGTCATGACCACCCTGTGCTTTGTGGCAGTGGTCATCATGGGCCTTTTCTCGCTCAGCACATTGCCCATCGACCTCATCCCCGACATCGAGACCAACACTCTGATGGTGATGACGTCGTACCCCGGCGCATCGGCGCAGGACATCGAGCAGAATGTGACCCGTCCGCTCGAAAACACGCTCAACTCGGTCGAGCACCTCAAGCACATCACCTCGCAGAGCCGCGAGAACATATCGGTGATTACCCTCGAGTTTGAGTACGGCAACGATATCGACGTCATCACCAACGACGTGCGCGACAAACTCGATATGGTCGAGTCGTCGCTGCCCGATGATGCCGACAACCCCATCATCTTCAAGTTCTCAACCGATATGATCCCGGTCATCCTCATCTCGGCGCAAGCGTCGGAGAGCATGCCCGGCCTGTACAAGATTCTCGACGAGAACGTGGCCAACCCGCTGGCCCGCGTTGAGGGCGTCGGCACCGTGTCGGTCATGGGCGCCCCCAAGCGCGAGATACACGTGTACGTCGATCCTGACAAGCTCGAGGCATACAGCCTCACCGTCGAGCAGATTTCACAGGTGATCGGCGCCGAGAACCGCAACATCCCCGGCGGCACGTTCGACATGGGCTCCAACACCTATTCGCTCAGAGCCCAGGGCGAGTTTGACGACGTGCAGGAGATGGCCGAACTCGTAGTGGCCAACCGCGGCGGCAGCCCCATCTACCTCAAGGACGTGGCCGTAATCGACGACTCGGTCGAGGAGCGCGCGCAAAAGACCTACACCGACGGCCAGCAAGGCGCCATGATCGTGGTGCAGAAGCAGAGCGGCGCCAACTCGGTGGAGATCTCCAAGGCCGTGGCCAAGATGCTGCCCAGCCTGCAGAAGCGCTTGCCCTCAGACGTCAAGCTCGGCATCATCGTCGACACCTCCGACAATATCCGCAACACCATCGCTTCGCTTACCGAGACAGTGCTTTACGCCCTGCTCTTCGTGGTGATTGTGGTGTTCCTGTTCCTGGGTCGCTGGCGCGCCACGCTGATTATCTCGATTACGATTCCTATTTCGCTTATCGCGTCGTTCATTTACCTGGCCATCACAGGCAACTCGCTCAACATCATCTCGCTCTCGGCACTATCCATCTCAATCGGTATGGTGGTGGACGATGCCATCGTGGTGCTTGAGAACGTCACCACCCACATCGAGCGCGGCTCCGACCCCAAGCAGGCTGCCGTGCACGGCACCAACGAGGTGGCCATCTCGGTTGTGGCTTCGACGCTCACGCTTATCGCCGTGTTCTTCCCGCTGACCCTTGTTTCGGGCATGACCGGCGTGCTTTTCCGCCAGCTCGGCTGGATGGTGACCATCATGATGATTATCTCCACCGTGTGCGCCCTTTCGCTCACCCCGATGCTCTGCAGCCAGCTGCTGCGCCGCAATCCCAACCACGGCAAGATTTACAAAATCTTCTATACACCCATCGAGAAGGCTCTCGACAAGTTTGATGACGGCTACGCCGGCCTGGTTGGCTGGGTGACCACCCACCGTTGGCTCACGGTCATCATCTGCCTTGCCATCTTCGTAGGCTCGATATTCCTGATGAAGGGCGTCGGCACCGAGTTCTTCCCCACGCAGGACAACTCGCGCTTGGGCATCACCCTCGAAACGCATATCGGCACCCGCACCGAGCGCACCGACTCAATCACCCTCGCCCTGTACGAGGAATGGAAGGAGAGTTATCCCGAAATCAAGGTGTTCAACTACACCACCGGCCAAGCCTCGTCAGACAATGCATGGGCGTCGCTGCAGGACAACGGCAGCCACATCGTGTCGATGAACATTACTCTCGTCGATCCCTCAGACCGCAAGCGCGGCATCACGGAAATCGCCGAACAGATGCGCGAGGACCTCAAGCGCTACCCCGCCTTTGAAAAAGTGCAGGTCAACGTCGGCGGCTCGCGCAACGGCTCGATGGGCGGCCAGTCAATCATCGACTTCGAAATCTATGGCTACGACTTCACGCAGACCGACAGCGTGGCCGCTAACCTCAAACGAGTGCTCCAGGGCATTCCCGGCACGGCCGACATCACCGTGTCGCGCTCTGACTACCAGCCTGAGTACCAGGTGGTGTTCGACCGAGAGAAACTTCGCCTCTACGGTCTCGACCTGGCCACCGCTGCCACCTATCTGCGTAACCGCGTGAACGGCGCCACCGCCTCGCGATTCCGTGAGGATGGCGAGGAGTACGATATCAAGGTAATGTACTCCCCCGAGTACCGCCAGGAGGTTGAGGACATTGAAAAAATATTGATTTACAACTCTGCTGGTCAGGCCGTGCGTCTTGGCGACATAGCCTATGTGGGTCCGTTTGACACCCCGCCCACCATCGAGCGCAAGGACCGCGAGCGTATCATCACCGTGTCGACTGTGGTGCAGGACCGCCCGATGGGCGACGTGGTGAAGGATGCCCAGGCCGAAATCGACAAGATGGAGCTGCCGCAGGGCATCGCCATCCAGGTGGCCGGCAGTTATGAGGACCAGCAGGATTCGTTCCGCGACCTGCTGATGCTCGGCGTGCTCATCATCATCCTCGTGTACATCGTGATGGCTGCGCAGTTTGAAAGCTACACTTATCCGGCCATCATCATGACCTCGCTGATGTTCGCCTTCTCGGGCATCTTCATTATCCTCTTCCTCACGGGCCACACGCTCAACATCATGTCGATGATCGGCGCCATCATGCTTATCGGCATCGTGGTGAAGAACGGTATCGTGCTCATCGACTACATCACCCTCAACCGCGAGCGTGGCATGGCCGTGCGCACGGCCGTGGTCAATGGCTGCAAGAGCCGTCTGCGCCCTGTGGTGATGACCACCCTCACCACCATCCTCGGCATGGTGCCCATGGCATTGGGTTCGGGCGAAGGCTCTGAGATGTGGCGCCCGATGGGCGTTGCCGTCATCGGCGGCCTCACGTTCTCGACCATTCTGACGCTGCTGTTCGTGCCGGTGCTCTATTGCCTCTTTGCCCGCAACGGCATCAAGCGCGAGCGCCGCAAGCACGCCAAAATGCTCAACGCACAAAAAAACTAATTGATCATCCGCAAAATGAAAGCAATACTCGTCACCTTTGACCAGGCGCATTATAATAAGGTAATCGACGCGCTGCAGCGCAGCAACTGCCGCGGCTTCACCGCATGGGAGCACGTGCTGGGGCAGGGCTCAGTGTCGGGCGAGCCCCACTTTGGCAGCCATGCGTGGCCGTCGATGGCCTCGGCCATCATCTCGATTGTTGAGGACCACCGCGTCGACGAAGTGCTCGGCAAGCTCCGCGCCATCGACCTCGACCGTCCCAAACTCGGTCTGCGCGCCTTTGTATGGGCCATCGAATCAGCCATTTGAAAGAGTCAATCCGCCATAAAGCCATCGAGCTTGGCGCCTACCGCAGCGGCTTCGCCCTCGCCCAAAAGGTGAGCGGCGAGGCCGCTGCGCTGTATCGCCGCTGGATTGATGCCGGATGCCACGGCGAGATGGCCTACTGCGCCAAGTATCTCGACGAGCGCGACGACCCGCGCCTGCTGCTCGACGGCGCGCGCACGGTGATCAGCTGCGCGTTTCCTTACGCGGCCCGGCACCCCGGACCCATCGCCAGCTATGCCTACGGCGAGGATTACCATTACTGGGTAAAGGACAGGCTCAAGCGCCTGGGGCAGTGGGTTGAAGAGAATTACGGTGGCTCAACTCGCGCTTGCGTCGACACCGCGCCTATCCGTGAGCGCTACTGGGCGCAGCAGGCCGGCATCGGCTTTGTAGGTGTAAATAATCAGTTGATAATCCCCGGCGCCGGCAGTCGGTTTTTCCTGGGCGAGTTGCTGTGGACCGGTGCCGTAGACCCTGACGAGCCGTGCACGCTGACGTGCGGCGGCTGCCAGGCCTGCGTGCGAGCATGTCCCGGTTCGGCCCTCGACGGGTTTGGAGGCTGCGACGCCCGCCGCTGCGTGTCGTACCTCACAATCGAGCATCGCGGCCCGCTCCCCGCCGGCGCCAACCTCGGCGGCATGCTCTACGGCTGTGACTCCTGCCTTGATGCTTGCCCGCACTGCGGGCAGGCATCAAGGGCGATTTCAGAGGAGGCGATATCAGAGATATCAGAGTTATTAGAGGTCTCAAAAAAGGCCGATAACTCTGATATCGCTCACATGACCTCCTCACATTACCGCAAACTGGTGGCGCACAGCGCTATGCGCCGCGTACCGCTGGCTCAGCTGCTTCGCAATGCAGAGTGGATCAATTCTCAGACAGAGAGTGATACTCAATGAGGCCCGGGAGGGCGCTGGCGCGTATCTTGTGGATGCGGATGCCGAAATCGGCAGCTGCCTGATGCAGGATGTCGCTGTAAGCGATGCAGGTGCGCCCAGTGAATGACACGGGATACGACTTGTAATCGTAATTTGCGACGTTGCGCTTGAAGAATGCCATGAAACTTTCGTAGACCAGCGTCCGGCAGTAGTCGAGGTCGAGATTTTCTTGCAGAAAGTCAGAGTACGACGACAGCAGCAGGTTGGCCCTGGGGTGGGAATATACGCGGTCGAAGATGGCGTTGGCCGATGTTTCGAATTGGGAGAAAAATCTGTCGGCAACCTCCTTGGGCGCCACTTCCTTAATGATGTCGGCCACCAGGCGCTTGCCCAGAAATGCATTTGAGCCCTCGTCGCCGAGGATGTATCCGCCGGGGCGGACGTTGTGAGTGATGGCGTGGCCGTCGTACATGCATGAGTTGGAACCGATTGAGAGGATGCACACGATGCCCGGCTCTTGGCCGAGCATGCTTCGGGCCACGCCCAGGAGGTTGCTCTCCACGTCGACGGCCGTGTGGAACTGGGCCACGAGCGAGGACTTCACGGTATGTATCTTGTCCTCGTCGGCGCATCCCGATCCATAAAAATAAACCTTGTGCCAGCGGTGCTTGAAAAACTCGATTGGCAGCTCCAGGCGGATGATGTGCGAAATCTCGCGGCGCGACATGAAATACGGATTGATGCCACCTGTCACGGCTGTAAGTGTTGGCCCCTCAGGGCCGAATAGAGCCCAATCTGTGTGAGTGCTGCTGCTGGCGGCTATAAGTATCATAGGTCTGTTTTGAGTCTTGAATGGGGGTATTAGGTTAAATAATGACACAAAATTACGAAATTTTCGCTTAACGACAAAATTTTTTCTAAATTTCTGCAAAATTTTCTTACTCAAGCCTCCGCAGCGGGAAAAAATGGCTAACTTTGCGGAGGTATGTGCAAACGTTTTTTCTTCAATATTTTTATATGGGCGCTTCCCGCGTTGGCGTGCGTGGCCTGCCACGAAGTGGAGGAATGGGACAACGACGCGCAGGGCAATTTCGAGGCCTTGTGGACCGTGGTCGACGAGCATTATTGCTTTTTTGAGCAGAAGGGCGTGGATTGGGATGCCTGCCGGGTGAAGTACGGTGAGCGCGTCTACAATGGCATGCCGTCGGCTATGCTGTTCGAGGTGTGCGCCGAGATGCTTGACGAATTGCAGGACGGCCACGTCAATCTGTCGTCGGGCTTCAACACCAGTTACTACACGCGTTGGTGGAGCGACTATCCGCAAAACTTCGACGAGAGGCTCGTTGAGCAGTATTACCTTGGCTTTGACTGCCATAGGCTCGGCGCGGTGCAGTACAATGTGCTGAATGAGAACATCGGCTACGTGCGCTATCCGTCGTTTGCCTCGGGGCTCGGTTCGGGCAATCTCGACGCCATTCTCTCGTATTTCAGCCTGTGCACGGGCCTGATTATCGACCTGCGTGACAACGGCGGCGGCAGCATGGATTACGCCAAGGATTTGGCGCGCCGCCTGCTGCGCGAGCGCACCCTGGCCGGATATATGGTCAACAAGACGGGCCCCGGCCACAATGACGTGTCGGAGCCGTTCGCATACTATTTCGACCCCGTGCCGCAGCCCAACATCGCGTGGGCCAAGCCGACGGTGGTGCTGGTCAATCGGTCGACGTTCAGCGCCGCCAACAATTTCGTGTCGGTGGTGCGTTACTTGCCCAACGTCAAGATTGTGGGCGCCCGCACCGGTGGTGGCAGCGGCATGCCGCTCAACATGGAGCTGCCCTGCGGCTGGAGCGTGCGCATGTCGTCGGTGTCGATCCTCGACGCCCGCGGCCAGAGCACCGAGGGCGGCATCGACCCATCGCCCGGATGCGTCGTCGACCTCGACCCCGTCGCAGCCCTCTCGGGCCACGACACTATGATCGACCGCGCCATCGAAATCCTCAACAATTGGCCAAACTAAATCGGCGCTAAATATGTTTTAACATTATATCAACTATTTAATTTATGAACCAATATAAAGATTATTACAGTCAGCAGGACCAATACTATGGCCAGCCGCAACCCAAACCCGTTTCGCTTCAGCCTTTTAAGACGCTTAAGATTGTGTTCTTGGTGTTGGCGATTGTCAATACCGTGAGCATCCCCATCTCAATCATTTATATGATAGCGGTAGGTAACGCCTTAGACACAGGCTCCGTGCCCGGGATAGATATACGTCCACTCTATTCGACTATTGGTTCTGCTGTCATCCTGCTGGAGGTATTGCCCTTTGCCATTGCCTTCTGGGTGCTCTACGGGGTGTTTAACAAGAAGTACAAGGAGCGTGTCGAGCAGAACCGCGCCCTCGGCTATATGATTGAATAAACTAACTGATGGTCAAGTGAAAGTGATGAAAGCCGTCGGTATGATATTGCGCGCGCTCCTGTGGATTGGCATAGGGGTGGCATTGCTTGTGACGGCGCTCGTGATGCTTCTGTATTCGCCATGGGCGCAGGATAAGATGCGCGAGGCGGCCGTGCATGTGCTCAACAACCAGCCCGGCATTGAGATGCGTCTCGACAAGTTTTCGTTGCGGTTGCCGATGCGGTTGAGCGTCGAGGGCCTGATGATGGCTCAGGACGGCGACACGCTCGTGGCCGTCAGCAAAGCCGACGCCGACATCTCGCTTCTGCCTCTGCTCATCGGCGAGGTAGGAGTCAACCACCTTAGTGTCAACGACCTGCATTACCAGATGGGCAATGCCGACTCGCTGATGATGATGGTTATAAAGGCCGACACGGTCGACATCAAGCCTGCCACGGTAGGCCTCATCCCCCTCAAAATCGGCATCGACGACGGCCAGCTGAGCCATGCGTCGGTTTCGCTGGTGAGCAAGCCCGACACTGTGGCTACGCCGCCGTCAGAGTCGCAGATGGATATGACCATCGACATTACTCGCCTGCGCCTCAATGATTTCACTTACCGCATGGCCATGGAGCCGCTGATCGACTCGCTGGGCGCCACCATCGGCGTGGGCGAACTGCGCGACGGAACCATCGACCTAAAAGGCCAGACCATAACGCTCAAGGATTTTGATGCCAGCCGACTGCAGGCCGCATACATAGCCGCGCCGCCTACTGAGGCTGCCCCTGCTGAGGCTGCTCCTGCCGATACGGCGCAGACGGCCCCGTGGACCATCAAAATCGACAATATCGACATCAATGAGGCTGAGGCCCTGTATACTACGCGGGGCTACGAGCCGCAGCCCGGACTCGATTTCGGATACATACAGGCCTATGACATGAGCCTGCAAATCAAGGATTTCTACAACCAGCAGGCTGACATCACCCTGCCGCTGAAATTGCATGCCACCGAGCGCTGCGGACTGACGCTCGACGCCACGGGCACGTTCGCGATGGCCGGCGGCAAGATGCTGTTTGAGAATTTCGACATCGCCACCGCCGCCTCTGCCCTCAAAGCCAACGGATTCATGGGCATGGAGGGCGACATGGCCTCGGCGCCCGTCGGGCTCACTGCCTCGGGCGGCCTGGGCATGGGCGACGTGCGCCTGATGTTCCCCGTGGCCAAGCCTTACCTGCTTGGCTTTAACGATGACGCGATCGACTTGCGCCTCGGCATTTCGGGCTCGATGGCCGACCTGGGCATCGACACGGCCGAGATAGCCATAAACCGCGTGGCCAAGATGCGCGCCCATGGTCGCATAGCTAATATGATGGAGCCCGAGCGCATGTCGGGCCGCATCTACATTGACGGCAGCGTGGGCAACGCCGCCAGCGCCTTTGCCCCCATCCTGGCCGGCACGGGCATGGCCGTGCCGCCGTTGACCCTCGACGGCAACGTGCTCATGGACCGCGGCGCCATCGACGCCAAACTCACCGCCGCCACCATGCAAGGCCGCCTGGCCCTCGACGCCAAGTACAACGGCAATGTAGAGTCGTACAATGTCTCACTGAGGACCAACAAGTTCCCCGTGCAGGCGTTCATGCCCAAGATGGGCGTTGGCCGCGTGACGGCCAACGTCAGCGCCAAGGGCCACGGGTTTGACCTGTTCAGCCACAAGACCGTGGCAGACGTAAGCATCGACGCGCCTCAGGTGGAATACAACGGCTATGATTACACAGGCATCACCCTCGCCGCCCATCTGAGCGGAGGCAACGGCAAGGTCGACGCAGCCGTCAAGACCGGCGACGTGGACGCCAATCTCCAGGCCGAGGGCAATCTCTCCGGCTCGACTTATGACTGGACAGTCTCGCTCGACGGCGACCATATCGACCTGAAAGCCATCAACATGACGCAGGATAAGGCCGACCTCGCCCTCTCGCTCGACGCCAAGGCCAGCATCAGCTCCGACTTCAAGGACATTGAGGCCACCGCCACGCTGCGCGACCTGACGTTCGACACCCCGACGTCCACCTACTCCATAAGCGACGTCAACGCCCAGTTTGCCACCAGCGACACGCTCACATCGTTCCTCCTCACCAACCGCGACCTGCACGCCCGCGCCGAGCTGCCCCACAGCCTCGACTCGATCATGGCCCGCGTTGACAGGCTCACCGTACTGCTCGACAAGCAGATGGCTGAGCACCAGCTGCATGTCGACACCCTGCAAAAGACGATGCCCAAGTTCGCTTTTGACCTCGAAGCCGGCAGCAACAACCTCATCAACGACATCCTGAAAGAGACCATGATGCACGTGGGCCGCGTGTCGCTTACGGCCGACAACGACTCAACCCTGAGCCTCCACGGCCTGGCCACACAGTTCACCACCGGCGACATGCGCATCGACACGGCCGCCATGGCTATCACCCAGCGCGCCGACAGGCTCAACCTGCTGCTGACCGTAGACAACCGTCCGGGCAATCTCGATGATTTTGCCCATCTGCGCCTCAACGGCATATTCAATACCAACCAGTTGGCCCTGCGCGCGTCGCAGAAGAACTCGCAGGGAGCCACCGGCTACGACCTCGGCGCCATCGTGGCCCTGGCCGACTCCACGGTCAACGCACGCCTGTTCCCGCTCAGCCCCACCATCGGATACAAGCCCTGGCAGGTCAATTTTGACAATTTCATCTCGTACAACATACCCACCAAGCGCATCGATGCCAACCTGCGCATGACCGGCGAAAAGTCGAGCCTGGCGCTCTACACCGAGCCCTCGGCCGACTCGGCCTACAACGACGTAGTGCTCAAAATCGAAGACCTGCGCCTGCAGGACTGGCTGGCCATCAACCCGTTCGCGCCTGAAATATCCGGCGACCTCTCGGCCGACGTGCGCCTGGGCTGGTCAGGCGGATCCGACATCCAGGGCAACGGCACGATATCGCTCACCGACCTGTACTACAACCGCGAGCGCGTGGGCACGTTCGGCATCGACATGGACGTGTCGACCAACACGGCCGGCATGGTGCGCGCCAAGGCCGACCTGACTGTCGACGGCGTGAAGACGGCCACGATTGCCGGCAACCTCAACGACAGCACGGCCCTGTCGCCGTTCAACCTCGATTTCTCGCTCATCAAGTTCCCGCTGGCTGTGGCCAACCCGTTCCTGCCCGCCGGCACGGGCCGCTTGACCGGCACGCTCAACGGCGAAATGCTCATCAGCGGCGACTCGGAGCAGCCTATCATCAACGGCGAAATATACTTTGAAGATGCCGCTCTGAAGCTCGATATGACCAACACGAGCTACGCATTCTCCGAGGTGCGCATCCCGGTCAAAGACAATCTGGTGCAGTTCAACGACTTCGCTGTGATGGGCGCCAACGAGAACCCGCTGCGCCTCAACGGACAAGTCGACCTCAAGTCGATGTCGTCGCCGACGTTTGACCTCAGCCTCAACGCCAAGAACATGATGGTGGTAAACACCCGCAGCGCCTCGCACGGAGCCACGCTCTACGGCAAGGGATACATCGACCTCGACGCCACGGCCAAGGGCAATATGCGGTTTATGTCCGTCAAGGCCAACCTGGCCGTGCTCTCCGGCACCAACGTGACGTACAACCTCGCATTCACCGACGACGCCCTGCAGTCGCCCGCCGAGACCGACATGGTCAAGTTCGTCAACTTCACCGACACGGCCATGGTGGCCCAGGCCGACTCGCTCACGCAGGAAACCATGACTATGATGCTCACCGCCCAACTCACCATCCAGAGCGGCGTCACCGTGGTGGTGGATCTGCCCTCGAGCGCCCGCGACAAGGTGCAGGTGCAGCCCCAGGGCACGGTCAACTATACGCAGATGCCCCTCAGCGACGGACGCCTGACGGGACGCATCGACATCAACAGCGGCTTCGCCCGCTACACGCTGCCCGTCGTAGGCTCGGAGAAGGAGTTCACGATCGATCCCGACTCGTACATCGCGTTCAACGGTGACATGCTCAACCCGATCCTC
>CAMWUM010000003.1 GCA_947177435.1 uncultured Muribaculaceae bacterium | reverse complement strand
CCGTCGGAAGTGAACAGGAAAGTGATGTGATAACAGTCATACGTCTTGTCGTCAAACGTGATCTGCTCGATGCCGTGATATTTGATCGTGAGCAGTTCTTTTTCACGGCCAGAAAAGACGTTCATTTTAAATGTGTGCCCGGGGCTCCAATCCTGGTAAGGAAGATTGCGCATGTAATAATATGCCGAGAACATGTCGAGCGTCACACCCTCGCCCTCGAGCACCTTCTTTTCGTCACGCTTTACCTTGCCTTTCTTCGTGCGGTAAGTCGAGCAGTTGGCCTTGGTGACTCCACCCTCGCGGAAATAGGACACGATGTTGTGCTCGTACATCTGGTCTTCGTGCGAACGCTTCTCGTATATGATGGGCTCAAAACCGGCTTTGCGGATGGTGCAGGTGAGCGTGTCACGCACCTTGTAAAAATCGTCGGCCCACGAGGCTGTCGAGGCCGCGAGCATGCACTGGTACATGTCGCCGTCGTTGCGGAGCGACATCTTCACCGTGCCGGCCCGCTTGTTTATCAGGCCCCATTTGAACATAACCTTGTACGTTATCGTTTCGTCGGCGAATCCGCCGTCGGCCCAGGCGCATGCGCAAGCCAGAATGGCTGCGCACAGGGCGAGCGTCAGTCGTTTCATCTGCATCTTGTTTTTGGTCATATCCCTTAGACCGCCACCGCGGCCCAAGGTTTAACGTCCCCTACCCTATTTAAGTATGTCGAAATGGTCGACATAAATTTCTGTCACCTGGCGCTTGAGCGCGTTGCGGTCCTCCCACACGCGCGTGCGTATCTTGCCCTCGACCAGCAACCGCGTGCCCTTGCGCACGTACTTTTCGGCTATCTCGGCGTTCTGGTCAAACATCACGATATTGTGCCACTCGGTGCGCTCAGGTATCTCGGCGCCGTTGGCCCCGCGCCTGGCCCGCTCGGTGGTGGCGAGCGAGAACGAAGCCAAGGGGCGCGACTCGATATATCGTATCTCTGGGTCGCGCCCCACGTATCCCATAAGGATGGCCTTATTCATAACTTAGTTGCCGCTGGCCAGAGGTGCAGGCTCAGCGTATGTCCGAGCGCCCAGCTCCTGGTCGAGCATATAGATGCCCATGCCGTCATTGCCGATGAGCGTGAACTTGTCGATGAGCGTCTTGGCGTTCTCTTCCTCCTCCACTTGCTCCGAGATGAACCAGTTGAGCATCTCGCGGGTGGCGTAGTCGTGCTCGCTCTCAGCCAGGGCATAGAGATTGTTGATCATAGCCGTAACCTTCTGCTCGTGCTCGAGCGTATCCTTGAAGGCACACAGCGGGCATTCCCACTTGGCGGGCACCTCGGCGATGGGCATGAGAGTGACTCGGCCGCCGCGGGCATTGACATAGTTGATGAAAATCTGAGCATGAGCCTGCTCTTCCTGAAATTGGATTTTGAACCAGTTGGCGATGCCGGGCTTGCCTGCGGCCTCGGCGTCGCAGCTCATGGCCAGGTAGAGGTAAGCCGACCAAAACTCGGCGTTGATTTGCTCATTGAGAGCTTTTTCAATAGCTGGCGATAACATGGAGTTAGGGGGTTAAGTTGTTATTGAATATTTCCAACAAGGGCAGTGCCGCTGCGGCGACACTGCCCTTGTTGAGTATGGGGGATGGCTTACTGGAAGATGGCGGTGTGGGCGCCGATGCCTAGCAGCCAGTTGTAGACGCAGCTTACGATGCCGAGGAAGATGATACCGGCCACGGCAATCCACATGCCCAGGCGCTCGCTGCACGAGGAACGGAACGTGGGGATGACGCTTTCGTCGGGGCTGATAAACATTGCCTTCACTACGAGCAGGTAATAGTAGAGCGAGATGATGGTGTTGATCAAGGCGATGAGCACCAGCACGTACATCGCTGTCGAACCCTGTGCCAGTGCGCCGGTGAAGATGAAGAACTTCGAGAAGAAGCCGGCGAACGGAGGAATGCCTGCGAGCGAGAACATCGCCAGCATCATAGCGAACGACAAGCGCGGGTTGGTCTTGTACAGGCCCTTGTAATCGTCCATGCTCACCTTGCCGCAGTTGTTCTCGATGGCTTGGATCACGCCGAAGGCGCCAAGGTTAGAGAAGATGTAGACAAGGATGTAGAACATCAGGGCAGCCATAGCCGTGCCATTGAAGCCGATCACGCCGAGCATGATGTAGCCGGCCTGCGACACTGACGAGAATGCCAGGAAGCGCTTCATGTTGCGCTGGCGCATGGCGAAGAGGTTGCCGACGGTGATGGTCAGGATGATCAGGGCGTAGAGCATCCAGCTCCATACCTGGCTGTAAACCGTGCCGAAAGCCTGGGCCAGAATCACGAGGAGGGCAAAAGCGGCAGCGCCTTTGGAGATGACCGACAGGTAGGAGGTCACCGAGGTGGGAGCGCCCTGGTAAACGTCGGCGGTCCAGAGGTGGAAGGGCACGAGCGAGAGCTTGAAGCCGACGCCGGCCAGCACGAAGGCCATAGCCAGGATCAGCAGCGGGCTCATCTGGGCGGCCAGGTTGATGTAGATGGTCTCGAAGTAGAGCGAACCGCACAGAGCGTATACAAACGACAGTCCCATCATGAAGATGGCCGACGAGAATACGGCGGTTAGCATGTACTTGATGGCTGCCTCGCTGCTCTCGTAGCGCTTCTTGTCGAGGGCTACCATAGCGGCCAGCGGGAGCGATGCGCTCTCAAGACCGATAACGAACAGCAGGAAGTGGCGAGCCGAAATCATAAGGTACATGCCGAAGAGCGTGACGAGCAGCAACTCGTAGAACTCTCCGCGGCGCACGGCCATGTCGGGGCCGTTGGCCCAGCGTATCGACTGGATAAGGACGATGACCACGCCGATGTTGAGGATGTTCTTTATGGCCACAATGGCGGCGCTGGTCTCGTACATGCCCGAGAAGGCCGACAGCGAGCAGGTGCCGCCCAGGCAGCAGCTGCAGAAGCCTCCGATGGTGGCAATAAGCATCAGCACCGTCGCGAACACTGGCAAGCCTTTGCCGCTGCGCTGCGGCATGAATGTGTCATACAAGAAGACAAGCAGAAAGACCACAAGGAGCGCAATCTCTTGCTTCATTGCCAAAAACTGTGAGTAATCCATTTTGCTTTAGCGTTTTTAAAGGGTGATGATGCCTACGAATTGTACTGGAACACTTTGAAGATTTCCTCGACAAAGGTGGGCTTGATCAGGTTGGCGAAGAAGTTGGGGAAGCAGCCGATGGCAGCCACGCAGATGATGAGCGTGGCGGTTGACAGGCGCTCCCACCAGGTGGCGTCGGTGAGCTGGCGGTGATGCTCGTTGTGCACCGGGCCGAAGAGCAGCTTGCCGACAACGCGCAGGATGTAGACTGCGGTAATCACGATCGAGCAGCAGGCGATGATCACGAACACGCGGTGGAATGTGTCGGTGTGGGCGAACGAGCCTACGAAAATCGTCATCTCAGCCACGAAGCCGCTGAGGCCGGGGAGACCGAGCGACGCCATACCGGCAATCACGTAGCAGACGGACAGGTAAGGCATAATCTGCATCATGCCGCCCATCTCGCGAATGTCGCGGGTGTGGGTACGTCCGTAAATCATACCGATCAGGGCAAAGAAGAGGGCGGTCATTAGGCCGTGCGAGAGCATCTGCATGATGGCGCCGGTCATAGCCGTCTGGTTGTACATCAGGATGGCGAAGAGCACCAGGCCGCAGTGCGACACTGACGAGTATGCGTTGATGTATTTGAGGTCGGTCTGAACGCATGCGCTGAACGCACCGTACACTACCGAGATACCGGTGAGCACGAGGAAAATCCAGCCGAGCTCGTGGGCAGCCTCAGGCATCAGATAGATGGCCACGCGGAAGCAGCCGTAGCCGCCGAGCTTCATAAGCACGCCTGCGTGGAGCATCGACACTGCCGTGGGGGCCGAAGCGTGACCGTCGGGGCTCCATGTATGGAAGGGGAACATGGCGCCCAGCACGCCGAAGCCGACGAACGTGAGCGGGAAGAGCAGACGCTGCCACTCGGGGGTGATGGCGTGGTTGCGGGCAATCTCGAGGAGATTCCAGGTGTGCTGGCCGTCAACGCTCGAGTTGTAATAGATGCCGATGAGGCCGAGCATCAGGAAGGCCGAGCCACCCATAAGCATCAGGGTGAGCTTCATGGCCGAGTACTCCTTGCGGCCCGAGCCCCATACGCCGATCAGCAGGTACATCGGGATGAGGGCGACCTCGTAGAACATAAACATAGTGAACAGGTCGGTCGAGATAAAGAAGCCGAACACGCCCGTCGACAGCAGGATGAGCCAGAGGAAGAACTCCTTGGGCTGGTTGATGGTCCACGATGCGAACGAACCGGCGAACACGATTATCGACGAAAGCAGGAGCATGGCCAGCGAGATGCCGTCAACGCCCACCGACAGGCAGATGTTGAGCTGGGGGAACCACTGCCACGAGCCTTCCCAGGCCATCTGGTGGTCGCCGTTGATGGGCGGCATGGCCAGGTACTTGACCAACAGCACGGTCGAGAGGGCCAAAAGACCGATCGAACCGATCACGGCCACGGCGC
This sequence comes from uncultured Muribaculaceae bacterium, assembly GCA_947177435.1. GTDB lineage: Bacteria > Bacteroidota > Bacteroidia > Bacteroidales > Muribaculaceae > CAG-873. The sequence continues at coordinate 16,373 of CAMWUM010000003.1, read as the reverse complement.
GTATCTGCTTTATATTCTTGCACAGCGACAGCCCGGCCAGCATCAGCAGGGGTATCACCACAAAGTATATTAACGGATTTGAAAATAACATCGCAAAAAGTATTTTATAGGATTAGCGCCATAGGATTATAGGATAACTGCCATTACGCCCAGGCCGCAGAGCAGCAGCGCGCCGATGAGGTAAACCCAAACGTACATCTGCACCTGGCCTGACTGCAAGCCGCGGATGGCGACAGAAGCCTTGTTGGTGATGGTGGCCATTGCGTCCATGGTGCCGTCGATGATGTGGCGGTCAAACCATGCGATGGGGCGGCAGATGCCGTTGAAGATGATCTTGTGGGTGATGAACATATAGAGCTCGTCCCAGTAGAAGCGGTGGTAGCACCAGTCCCAGAGCGCGGGCAGCAGGGCCTTCATCTTGGCGGGCAGGGGGTTCTCCTTGCGGTACATCACCGTGGCGATCACGATGGCCACTACTGCGATGGTCACGCTGATGCCGGCGATGGTCCAGTCGAGGTGGATGTCATAGGGCAGGTGATTCCAGCTGACGAAGTGGCCAAAGGGAATGAAGCCGGCCACGCACGATACGGCGGCGAGGAACACCAGCGGGATGAGCATGGGCAGCGGAGCCTCGTGGGGCTTGTGGCCGTGCTCGATCTTGTGCTCTTTCCACCAGAAGATAAGGTAGTAGAGGCGGAACATATAGAAGGCCGTCAGACCGGCGACAACCGACATCCACACGCCGATGACGGGATGCCAGGCGTAGCAGGCAGCCATAATCTCATCCTTCGAGAAGAAGCCCGAGAAGGGCGGGATGCCGGCGATGGCCAAGCAGCCGATCAGGAAGGTAATGTGGGTGACGGGCATGAACTTGCGCAGGCCGTGCATGGCGGTGTAGTCGTTGCTGTGCACTGCGTGGATCAGGGCGCCGGCGCCAAGGAAGAGCAGGGCCTTGAACATAGCGTGCGTAAACATGTGGAACATCGAGGCCATATAGCCCAGACCGTGGTGGCATACCTGGCCCTCGCCCTCGCTGGCCACGCCGAGCGCAACCATCATAAAGGCAATCTGCGAGATGGTCGAGAACGCGAGCACGCGCTTGATGTCGATCTGAGCGCAGGCCACCATGGCGGCGTAGAAGGCGGTGATGGCGCCCACGACTACGATGAACGTGGTGGCGTCGAACGACCAGAGGTAAAGCGGGAACATACGGGCCACCAAGTAGACACCGGCCACAACCATCGTGGCGGCGTGGATAAGGGCCGAAACGGGGGTCGGGCCCTCCATGGCGTCAGGCAGCCAGATGTGCAGAGGCATCATGGCCGACTTACCCATACCACCCGTGAAGATGAGGATAAGCGCCCAGGTGAGCAGCGAGCAACCCATGAAGGTCTTGCCGGCGAAGGCAGTGACCTGAGCCGTCGGATTGCCGCAAAGCTCGGCGAAGTCGAATGTCTGAGTGGTGAACGACAGGACGAGGATGCCGAGCAGGAAGCCAAGGTCGGCGAAGCGGGTGACGATGAACGCCTTCTTCGAGGCCGACACGGCCGAATGCTTGGTGTAATAGAAGCCGATCAGCAGGTAAGACGACGCACCCACGAGCTCCCAGCCAATGTACATCTGGAAGATGTTGGTGGCAACGACGAGGAGCAGCATCGAGAAACTGAACAGCGACAGGAATGCGTAATAGCGCTGGAAGCCCTTCTCGCCCTCCATGTACCCCAGCGAATAGAGGTGCACCAGGAACGAGATGGTGGTGATCACCACCAGCATAAGCGCCGATATCGAATCGAGCATGAAGCCCATGCTGATGACGAGCTTGTCGGTGAAGGCCAGCCAGGTCTCGTTGAAGACCACCGACATCAGCCTTTCGCCGTTGGCGCCGACGAAGTCACCGCCAAAATAGTAAGTGTAGGCCGTGCAGTAGGCGAGCACCAGGGTGGTGCCCATGCCCAGGCAGCCCAGCCATCCAGCCAGCTTGTGGCTCATCTTCATGCCCAGCAGTCCCAGCAGCAGGAACATGAACAAGGGGATGGCGAGTATAAGAATAGGAATTGTAGGACTCATAGCGCTTAGAATTTCATTGTGTCAAGACCTTGTACGTCGACATTCTTCACTTTGCGGAAGATGTTGAGGATAATCGCGATGGCGAGCGCAGTCTCGGCTGCGGCCAGGGCGATGGCGAAGAGCGAGAAGAACATGCCCTCCATTTGGCCGGGGAACAAGTAGCGGTTGAACAGGGCGAAGTTGATATCGACCGAGTTGAGCATCAGCTCGAGCGATATGAGCATCGCGATCATGTTGCGGCGGGTGATGAAGCCGTAGACGCCGCAGCAGAACATGATCAGTGAAGGCACAAGCCAAAAAATCAATGTAATCTCCATAGCTGCGTCAACGTTTGCGGGCGATCACTACGCCACCGATTATACATGCCAACAAAAGTACGCTGATGGCCTCGAAAGGCAACAGGTATCCGCCATGGCCGCTGCTGAGCAGCTGCTCACCGATCTGGTCGACAGTCTCCTGAGCCTTTTCGGGCATGGCCGCGCCGGTGAGCATGCGGGTCACGCGGCTGCACAGAGCCCACGCGCCTACGCCCAGCATGGCCAGAGCCGCAAAGACTCCGAGGAAAGTTGACTTGGCTGTGAGCCTCTCCGCATTGTCGGCCGGCTTGCCCGTGAGCAAGATGGCGAAGACAAACAGCACCACGATGCCGCCGGCGTAGACCGCAATCTGCACGCCGCCCAGGAATTCGTAGCCGAGCATGAAATAGAGCACGGCCGCGCCGAAGAGGGTGAAGAGCAGATACGTGGCCGCGCGCAGGATCTTGCGCGTGGTGACAGTGAGCACCGAGCATACGACCATCACCAGGGTGACAATCGCGTACAGGATGATACTTCCTACTGAATTCATATCTATTGTTTGTTTAATTATTTACGTTTTACTCGGCCTCCTTGGCTTTGAGGATGCTCTCGAGCTTGGCAAGCTTGGCCTCGGCCTTAGCCTTGTCCTCGGGGGTGGCGGCTGCGGCCACTGCCTTGCGGGCGGCCTCGACGGCTGCGCGCGTCTTATCGATGGCCGATGCTGCGGGCGCTGCGGCTGCCACGGTGGGCGTGCCGGCGGGCTGCTTGGCTGCGGGAGCGGGGGCTCCGGCTGCTGCCTTAGCGGCTGCGGCTGCCTTGGCGGCTGCCACCTTGGCCTCACGCTCGGCCAGAATCTTGGCCTTCTCTTCCTCGGTGGGCTCGGGCTCGGGCAACTCGGGCAGATAGTTAAGCTGCTTTACGAGCTTGTCGCGTGTGAACACTGCCTGCTCGAAGTCGTTGCTGAAGTCGAGAGCGTTGGTGGGGCAGTTGGTAACGCACAGCTGGCAGAATGTGCAGCTGCCGAGGTCGTAGATGTACTTGTCGAGCTTCTTTTTCTTCTTGCCATCCCAGGTGTCGACTGTCTTGATGTCGAGGTGGATCGTGCCGTTGGGACAAACGCGCTCGCAGGTGCCGCAAGCGATGCACTTGTGGCGGCCTTCGTCGTCGTACTTCAGGCGCAGGATCGCGCGGAAGCGCTCAGGCCACTTGTAGGTGTCGCGGTCCTCGGGATAGTACTCTGTAATCTTCTTCTTTAAAAGTTCATGGCCGGTCACCTGCATGCCTTTCACCAGGCTTGAGATGCCAGAGCCAAGTCCCTTGAAATATTCTGTTACGCTACCCATTATAGATATTGTGAAGAGTAAGTGAATGTATGTTGTCTTTATTCTTGTTTCCTAAGTCAATGTCGGGCGTCAGTCCCTCACTTGGCCGCCGACGATGTCGAGCAGCTCGCTGGTGATGCCCTGCTGGCGCAGCTTGTTGTATTCGAGCTGCAGCTGGTCGAGCAGTTTCTTGGCGTTGTCGTTGGCGCTCTGCATTGCCATCACGCGGGCGGCCTGCTCGCTGGCGCGGTTCTCGCAGAACACGTCGGTGAGCATCGCCAGGGTGAACATCGGCAGCACAGCCTCAAAGATGGCCTGCGGACCGGGCTCGAACAGGTAGGGGCGACCCGAAGCCTTGCCCTGCTGCGAGGCGAACATGCTCTGCTGCACGGGCAGCATCTGCTCGGCCACGGGCTCTTGGCGGCTGAGCGAGCGGAAGTGCATATAGGCCAGGTCGACCTTGTTGACCTGGCGGCTCACGAAGAGGTCCATCAGGCGCTGGTAGAATCGCTTGATGCTCTCACCTTCGCTCTTGGAGTTGACCTCCAGGCCGGTGACCAGGCCGGTGTTGGGGCCTGACATCTTGATCAGGGCCTTCTCCATCTTCTTGCCCACGGGGTAGAGGTCGATCTTCAGGCCTTGGCCGTAGCGCTTGCGCAGGTCGGCCATATGGGCCTTTACGCTCTTGGCCATGTTGGCGTTGTAGGCGCCGCACAGGCCGTCGTCGCTGCCAAAGGCCACGATTGCCACTTTCTCGACAGTCTGCTCTTCGGTCAAGGGCGACGAGAATTGGGCGTCGGCGCTCATCAGATTGCCAATGATGGCCTCTATTTGATTGCGGAAAGGCACGAGCTTGCGCAGCACGCCCTCGGCCTTGTGCATTTTAGCCGACGAAATCATCTTCATGGCGCCCGTGATTTTCTCAGACGAGGCTACCGATCCGATACGTCCCTTAAGTTCTCTCAATGTTGCCATTGGCAGTGGATTGTTTTGTTTTTTAATGTTTATGAGCCCGCGGGGACCGGCCCCGCGGGCAATAGGATGTTATGCCAGGCCGGCAGCGATTTCGTTGGCGGCGGCGGTGAGCTTGGCGGTGCAGTCGTCAGTGAGCTTGCCGCTGGCGATGACGGCCAGCACGTCATCGGCGTGCTTGGCGTGCAACAGGCGCAGCAATTCCTTCTCAAACTCGGCCACCTTGTCGAGGGGCACGTTGCTGAGCAGGCCGTTGACGCCGCAGTAGATCAGGGCCACTTCATCGGCCACTGCCACGGGGTGATACTGAGGCTGGATGAGCAGGCGCTCGTTCTTGCGGCCCTTGTCGATGACGCGGGCGGTTACGGGGTCGATGTCGCCACCGAACTTGGTGAACGACTCGAGCTCACGGAACTGTGCCTGGTCGATCTTCAAGGTGCCGGCCACCTTCTTCATCGACTTGATCTGGGCGTTGCCGCCGACACGCGACACGGAGATGCCCACGTTGATGGCCGGGCGGATGCCTCGGTTGAAGAGGGCCGTCTCAAGGTAAATCTGTCCGTCGGTGATTGAGATGACGTTGGTGGGGATGTAAGCCGATACGTCGCCTGCCTGGGTCTCGATGATGGGGAGCGCGGTGAGCGAGCCGCCGCCCTTGACCTTGTCTTTGAGCACGGCGGGCAGGTCGTTCATCTTGGATGCGATCTCCTGGTTGTTGATAATCTTGGCAGCGCGCTCGAGCAGACGCGAATGCAAGTAGAAGATATCGCCGGGGTATGCCTCGCGGCCCGAGGGGCGCTTGAGGATCAGCGAGATTTCGCGGTAAGCCACGGCCTGCTTCGAGAGGTCATCGTATACGATGAGGGCATCGCGGCCGGTGTCGCGGAAGTACTCGCCGATGGCTACGCCGGCAAAGGGCGAATAGTAGCGCATCGAGGCCGAGTCGGAGGCCGAAGCGGCCACGACCACGGTGTAGTCGAGCGCGCCGTGCTGGCGCAGGGTCTCAACGAGCGCGGCGATCGACGAAGCCTTCTGTCCGATGGCCACATAGATGCAGTACACGGGCTTGCCGGCCTCGTAGTTAGGGCGCTGGTTGATGATGGTATCGATAGCGATGGCGGTCTTGCCGATCTGGCGGTCGCCGATGATAAGCTCGCGCTGGCCGCGGCCGATGGGCACCATCGAGTCGATGGCCTTGATGCCGGTCTGCAGCGGCTGGTTTACGGGCTGGCGGTAGATGACACCGGGAGCCTTGCGCTCCAGGGGCATGCGCACGAGGTCGCCCGAGATGGGGCCTCGACCGTCAATCGGCTCGCCCAGCACATTGATTACGCGGCCGAGCAGGCCTTCGCCAACGGGAATGGAAGCGATTTCGCCGGTGCGGCGCACGGTCATGCCTTCGGTGATTTTGTTGACATTGTTGAGCAAAATCACGCCGACGTTGCTCTCTTCAAGGTTGAGGGCTACGCCCTTCACGCCGTTTTCAAATTCGACCAGCTCGTTGGCGCGCACGTTGTCGAGGCCGTAGACGTGTGCCACGCCGTCGCCGACTTCGAGCACCGAGCCCACTTCCTCGAACGACACCTTCTGGTTAACGTTCTCGAGCTGTTGTTTCAATACTTCCGATATCTCGCTGGGATTAATCATTGTATTCGCTTATTTGTTGCTTAAAAGTTTAAGACGCAGTTGTTTCAATTCGTTTTTGACAGAGGCGTCGAGGCGCTCGTTGTCGATGTTGACCACGAAACCGCCTATTAGGCTGGAGTCGATGCGAGATGTATACTCCATCGAGCCGCCGCGCAGGTGCGAGAGGATAAGCTGCTTGAGCCTCTCCTCCTGGGCCGGGTCCATAGCCGCAGCGCTCACCACCTCCACGCGGTAGATGTTGCTCTCCTTGCGGTAGATCAGGCAGTAAGCCGCGGCGATGTCGCGCACCATGCCGATGCGTCCGTTCTGCTCGAGGAGCTTGACGAAGTCGGCCAGCAGCGGGGTTTTGTCGCCGGCCTGCGCCGCAGCCAGTATCAGCTGTGCCTTGTCGGCGTCGGCCACAAAGGGGTTGCGCATCGTCTCGCCCAGTTTGGGCTCGGCGGCAAAGGCGTCGCCCAGGAGCTGCATTTTGGCATACAGCTCCTGTTGGCACCCTTTGTCGACAGCAGCGCGGTACAGGGCCTTGGCGTATCTGCGGGGTATGAGTCCTTGGTCCATCGGCTGCTAATTTTTCTGGTCCATCTCGTCGAGGAGCGAGCTTACGAGCTTGGCCTGCGCCTTGTCGTCGGCGAGCTGCTGCTTGACCACCTTGTTGGCGATCTGCAGGGCGAACTCGCTCACTTGGTCGCGCAGGGCCTGCTCGGCCTCCTTCTGCTGCTGGCGGATGGCCTCGTTGGCCTGGTCCATCACCTTCTGGGCAGCCTTCTGAGCCTCGCCGCGCGCCTCTTCGACGATTTGGTTTTTCATCTTGTCGGCCTCGCGGAGTATCTCGGCCTGCTGTTTGCGGGCCTCGGCGGTGATTTTGCCGGCCTCAAGGTGGGCGTTGTCAAGCTGCTCTTTGGCGTTTTGCGCATACTCCACACCTTTGTCGATAAGGTCGGCGCGAGTCTCCATGCCTTTGATGATCATAGGCCAGGCATACTTCCACAGGATGAGGAAGAGGATGCCAAAGCATACGAACATCCAGAAGATCAGGCCGAAATCAGGCGTGAATAGTTCCATTGAACGAGCTTGTTATTACATGAACAGAGCGAGGATACAAACGATGACGGCGAACAGGGCCACACCCTCGATAAGGGCGGCGATGACGATCATGTTGCTTCGGATGTCGCCGGCTGCCTCGGGCTGGCGTGCGATGGCCTCCATGGCCGATGCGCCGATTTTGCCGATGCCGATGCCTGCGCCGATGGCTGCGATGGCTGCGCCAAGGCTTGCGCCGAAGGCTGCTAATGCTTCTGCTCCGAGGATAGTGCCTAAAATACCAAACATAGTTGTAAGTGTTTAAGTGTTATTTGTTAAATTGTTTATTTCGTTAGTTTGCGGTTTCGCCCTTTTTCTTGAGGGCTTCTTTGCGTGCGGCGTGCAGTTCCTGCTCGTGCACTCGCTGGGTGCGACGCATGCGCTCGAGCTCTTCAGCGCTCATCTGCTGGCAGTCGGCGTCGGCGGGGTCGCACTCGGCAGCGGGGGCCGCGTGGTGCTCCTTGACTTGGGCCAGCGAAATGAAGATGGTGGAGAGCATGGTGAACACGTAGGCCTGGATGAAGCTCACCAGCACGTCGATCAGCAGCATGAACACCGAGAAGATGACCGACACCACGGTGGTGGCGCCGCCGGCCACGGGACTCATGTAATAGAAGATGAAGATGAGCAGCGTGAGCACGATCACGATCATGTGGCCGCCCATCATGTTGGCCATAAGACGCACAGTCAGGGCCGCAGGCTTGGTGAACATGCCGAACACCTCAATCACGGGCATGATCGGCAGCGGGAATTTGAGGAACAGGGGCACATCGGGCCAGAAGATTTCCTTCCAGTACTCCTTGGTGCCGAAGATGTTGGTGACTGCGAACGTAAGCACGGCCATCACCAAGGTCACGGCGATATTGCCAGTAAGGTTGGCGCCGCCGGGGAAGATGACTACCAGGCCCAGCAGGTTCATGCCGAAGATGAAGAAGAATGCCGTGAGCAGGTACGGAGCGAAGCGCTTGGCGTTCTCGCCCAGGGTGCTCACAATCACGCCCTTGTAGATGAAGTCGACGAGGGCTTCGATAGCGCCCAGGCCCTTGCGCGGTGCCTTGAGGCCCTTGCGGCGGTGCCAACGGGCAAGCCAGAGCATCAGTCCGCCCACGAGCAGGCAAGAGATGATGAGCGCGGCCACGTTCTTGGTGATCGAGAAGTCGAACCACCAGGGGCGGTAGTACTCCACCGAGCCGTCGGGGCCCTCGATTACCTGCACGAGCTTGCCGGCACGCACGTGGTACTGCTCGGCTTCAGCCTCAGTGGCAATCTTGAACATGCCCTTGTCGCACATGTACTCGCCATGCTGCACGCGGGCAGATGAGAATACGCACACGCCGCCCTCCTTGGGCAGCACTATGCACGGCAGGGGGATGCGGTGGTGGTGGTCGAAAGGCACCTCCCATCCGTATGCGTCGCCCAGGTGCTCAAAGATTATCTCTTTGGCGTGGTCCTTGGGATCGTCGCTTTTGCCGGCCTCGTTGGCCGCAGCGCGGAAAGGAGCAGCCAGAGCGGCCACTGCGATTGCTAATATAAATAGTAGACGATTCATGCCGCTAAAAGATGCACACAGACACTACGTTGTTGTCGACGTCAACCAGGCCGCCGGGCACTTCGAGCTCGGCATCATGGCCGGCCTCGTCGCGGTATGCGATTTTGCCCTTGGCGAGGGTGGAGATGAGCGAGGCGTGATGGTCAAGCACGGTAAATGCTCCCATCGTGCCCGGCAGGGTCACGCTCTGGGCCTGGCCCTCGAATTCTACTTTTTCCGCCGAAATGATTTTCAGTGTCATTGCGCTGTGAAATGGATTGGTTGCTAATGTATTACTCTACCTCGGCCAGGAGCTTCTTGCCCTTGGCGATGGCCTCGTCGATGGTGCCGACGTTGAGGAACGCCTGCTCGGGGTATTCGTCCATCTCGCCGCTAAGGATCATCTTGAAGCCGCGGATAGTCTCCGACAGGGGCACCATCACGCCAGGCAGGCCGGTGAACTGCTCAGCCACGTGGAAGGGCTGCGAGAGGAAGCGCTGGGCGCGGCGTGCGCGGGCCACCACGAGCTTGTCGTCGTCAGAGAGCTCGTCGACGCCGAGGATGGCGATGATGTCCTGGAGCTCGTTGTACTTCTGCAGCAGCTGCTTGACAGCCTGTGCGGTGTTGTAGTGGTCCTCGCCGATGATGTTGGGATCGAGGATTCGCGAGGTAGACTCCAGCGGGTCGACGGCGGGGTAGATACCGAGCTCGGCAATCTTACGCGAAAGCACGGTGGTGGCATCGAGGAAGCTGAAGGTGGTGGCGGGAGCGGGGTCGGTCAAGTCGTCGGCCGGCACGTAGATAGCCTGCACAGAGGTGATCGAGCCGTTCTTGGTCGAGGTGATTCGCTCCTGCAGGGCGCCCATCTCAGATGCCAGGGTGGGCTGGTAGCCTACGGCCGAAGGCATGCGGCCAAGGAGGGCCGACACCTCAGAACCAGCCTGAGTGAAACGGAAGATGTTGTCGATGAAGAGGAGCACGTCCTTGCCGCCGGCACCCTGGTCGCGGAACTGCTCGGCAACCGACAGGCCCGACAGAGCCACGCGAAGACGGGCGCCCGGGGGCTCGTTCATCTGGCCGAACACCAGGGTGGCCTGGCTGTCCTGCAGGTGCTTGGGGTCGACATCGTGGAGATTCCACTCGCCCTTCTCCATGCCTTCCTTAAATTTGTCGCCGTACTTCATGACGCCGCTCTCGATCATCTCGCGCAGCAGGTCGTTGCCCTCGCGGGTACGCTCGCCGACGCCGGTGAACACCGAGAAGCCGTCATGGCCCTTGGCGATGTTGTTGATAAGCTCCATAATGAGCACGGTCTTGCCTACGCCGGCGCCGCCGAACAGACCGATCTTGCCGCCCTTGCTGTAAGGCTCGAGCAGGTCAATCACCTTGATGCCGGTGGTGAGGATCTCAGTGCCGATGGTGAGGTCTTCAAACTTGGGCGCGGGCTGGTGGATTGGGCGCAGGTTGTCGCGGTTGAGGGCCGGGAGGTTGTCGATGGCCTGGCCGATGACGTTGAGGAGGCGTCCCTTGATCTGGTCGCCGGTGGGCACGGCGATGGGGCGGCCGAGGCTCTCGACGCGCATGCCGCGCTGCAGGCCGTCGGTGCTCTCCATGGCCACGCAGCGCACCGAGTCTTCGCCGATGTGCTGCTCCACCTCGAGGATGAGCTCCGAGCCGTCCTCACGAGTGATTTTGAGAGCAGTGTAGATGGGGGGCACGATGTTGCCGTCGCCTTCGAAGGCCACGTCGACCACCGGGCCGATTACCTGGGCAATTTTGCCGTAGTTGTCGCTCATTATGTTGAGTATTAATTAGTTTGCAATAGTATTGGCTTTTACAGTGTCCAGCCGCAGAAGATAATCATAGCCATCAGCACGAGGTTGAAGAGGTTGATGGGCAGCAGATACTTCCACTCGAGCTTGAGCAGGCTGTCGATGCGCAGACGGGGGAATGTCCACTTAAACCAAATGATGATGTACGAGATGACGAAGCACTTGATCAGGAACCATACGATCGAGGGCACGTGGTTCATCACGTCGTTGAATCCTTCCCAACCGGGGATGTGCAGGGGCTGCCAGCCGCCGAGGAACAACAGCGAGGCCACGCCCGACACTACGAACAGGTTGAGGTACTCAGCCAAGTAGAAGAAGCCGAAGTGGATGCCGGAGTATTCGGTGTGGTAGCCGGCCGTCAGCTCGCTCTCTGCCTCGGGGAGGTCAAACGGGCCGCGGTTGGTCTCGGCCGTGGCGGCAATCAGGTAGATTACGAATGCGATGATAGCGGGGATGTGGCCCTGGAACAGGTACCAGAGGCGGTTCTGGCCCTCAACGATGCCGGTAATCGACATGGTGCCCGACAGGCATACCATCGTCAGCACCGACAGGCCGATCGACAGCTCGTAGCTGACCATCTGCGCGCCCGAACGCATAGCGCCGATAAGGGTGAACTTATTGGCCGACGACCAGCCGGCCAGCAGGATGCCGAGCACACCAATCGAGCTCACGGCCACCAGGAAGAAGATGCCGATGTTGAAGTCGATGATCTGCAGGCCGCGGCCCCAGGGCAGCACGGCGAAGGCCATCATCGAGGCGATAATCACCAAGTAGGGAGCCAAGGCGAAGAGGAACTTGTCGACGTTCTTCAGGTCGATGAGCTCTTTGATGAGAATCTTGAACATGTCGGCGAACGACTGCAGCAAGCCCCACGGGCCGACGCGCACCGGGCCGACGCGGCACTGAATGTAGGCGCAGATCTTGCGCTCGTACAGGATGTAGAACAGGGCCAGCAGCGCGTAGACCAGGAGCAAGCCCACGCCCACCAGCACGCACTCGATGGTGGTGGCGGCCCAGGAGGGCAGCCCCCAGGTCTGCTCGAGCAGGTTGTCGATAGCCGAGGTGACGTTGGCGAAATTGAGGGTCTCAGTTATGTCAGTGAGTATCATTGTCGCTGTGTATTGTTAGATTGCTAATGGCTTAACGGTCCATGTCGGGGATGATGTAGTCGAGCGAGCCGCCGATGGCGATCAGGTCGGCGATCTTCATGCCGCGGGTGATGTGGTCCACCACGCCGGCAGCCGGCAGACACGGAGGCGCGATCTTCAGGCGGTAAGGCTGGGTCGAACCGTCGCTCTCGAGGTAGAGGCCGAAGACGCCGCGGCATCCCTCGACCATCTCCCACCAGTGTCCCACGGGCAGCTTGAGCACCTTGGGCACCTTGACGCAGTATTCGCCTTCGGGGATGTTGTCGACCAGCTGCTCGAGGATGCGGGCCGACTGCACAATCTCCTCGAGGCGCACCTTGAAGCGAGCCATAGCGTCGCCTTCGGTGGCAAGCACCTCGTCAAACTCGAGTTCGGGATAGATGCTGTAGGGGCGTATCTTGCGCAGGTCGCAGCTCCAGCCCGAGGCGCGTCCCGAGGGGCCGGTCACGCCGTAGGCGATGGCGTCTTCCTTCGACAGGTGGCCAATGCCCTCCATGCGCTGCTTGGCGATGACGTTGCCGACAAACACCTTGTTGTATTCCTTTATATTGGCGGGGATTACGGCCAGCAGGTCCTTTACGTCCTGCTGGAAGTTGGAGTCGAGATCCTGCATCACGCCGCCGATGCAATCGTAGTTGAACGTCATGCGGGCGCCGCACGTGCGCTCCATGATGTCGAGGATTTGCTCGCGGACGCGCAGGGTGTAGAAGAGCATCGAGGTGGCGCCAAGGTCCATGCAGAACGTGCCCATGAACAGGCAGTGCGAAGCGATGCGCGAAAGCTCGTCCATCATCACGCGTATCACCTCGGCGCGGCGGCTGATGGTGATGCCGGCGGCACGCTCGATCAGACGGCACAGGCCATGGTGGTAATTGTGGGCCGAGAAGTAGTCGAGACGGTCCATGAAGGGCAGCGTCTGCTGGTAGGTCAGCTTCTCGCTGAGCTTCTCGACGCCGCGGTGGATGTAGCCCATGTACACGTCAATCTTCTTGATGGTCTCGCCATCGACAGCAGTGCGGAAGCGGAGCACGCCGTGGGTCGAGGGGTGCTGCGGACCGATGTTGACCACGAAGTCATCCTCGGCGAAGATGCGGGGCTCGGTCTTGACGATGCGTCCGTCGGGCTCCTCCACCCAGCTCTGGGTGAAATCGCTCTGACGCTCGCTGCGGGTGGTGGCGGGGTTGATGTTGGGATCGTCGTTGTAATCCTTGCGCAGGGGGTATCCGATCCAGTCGATGTTGAGGAACAGGCGACGCATGTCGGGGTTGTTGACGAACACGATGCCGAAGAAGTCGTACACCTCCCTCTCATAGAGAGTGGCCACGGCCCACACGTCGTACACGGAGTGGATCATCGGCATCTCGCGGTCGCCGGTGGCGAGCACCTTTACGGCGATCACGTCGTTGCCGCGTGTGGTCGACATCATATAATATACGCAGCCCATCGACGTCTTCCAGTCCATGCCCACGATGGTGATCAGATAGTCATAGCAAAGGTCCGGATCCTCCTTGAGAGCCACGGCCAGATCGTGCCAGCGGCTGTCGGGGATGGTCACCTGCAGCGTGTCGAACTGCTCGCAGACGGCCTCGGGGAAGAGCTTCGCTATCTTTTCCTGTATGTTTGCCATATCTCGGTGAATATTTGCGTGATTGGTTTACATTGTTAATTGCGGCCTTATTCCACGTCGAGGCCTTCGACCGGATGCTCGCGCAGGAACTGCTCCTGGCTCTGCTGGCGGTTGACGCCGCCGAAGAAGCGCTCCACCTTAATCTTGCGCGACAGCTGCATGATGCCGTAGATCATAGCCTCGGGACGGGGCGGGCAGCCGGGCACGAACACGTCGACGGGCACGATGTCCTCGATGCCCTTGGCCACGTGGTAAGAATTACGGAACGGGCCGCCCGAAATCGCGCAGCTGCCGCAGGCAATCACGTACTTAGGCTCAGCCAGCTGGTCGTAGAGGCGGCGGAACACGGGCACCATTCTGTGTACGATCGTGCCGGCCACCATCATGAAGTCGGCCTGGCGTGGGCTCGAACGAGCCACCTCCCAGCCGAAGCGGGCCATGTCGAAGCGGGCCGCGCCCAGCGACACGAACTCAATGCCGCAGCAGCTCGTGGCGAACGTCAGCGGCCAGATGGAGTTGCTTCGGCCCCAGTTGATGAGCTTGTCGAACTGGCCCACGATCACGTTGGTGCCAGACTCCTGCAGCTCCTTTACCAGGTTCTCGATGTATTCATTGTCTTTCCATGCCTCGTAGGGCATGCTTTTGGTCGTCACTTCCATTCCAATGCTCCTTTCCGCCAGGCGTAAACGAGGCCCAGCACTATGATTGCGAAGAAAATCGCGATGGCCAGCAGGCCGTCAGCGCCCCAGGCGCGCATCTTCACGGCCCAAGGATAGAGAAAAACGGTCTCAACGTCAAACATCAGGAACAGGATCGCAAACAGGTAGTAGCCCACCTTGAACTGCGACATGCTCTCGCCGCGCGTCGGGATGCCGCACTCGTAAGGCTCACCCTTCTGCCGGTTGTAAGACTTTGGCGAAATCAGCCCCGCAATCCACAGGGCCAAAAACACAAGGCCAGCGCCGGTGAGCAGTGCCACCAACGCCATCACGCCGTTCTCAGCGCCGAAAATGCCTAATGATGTCATATATCTATCTCTTTTTGTTTCTTCTCAGTCAATATGCGCCAAAAACAAACACATAACCGCGACGCATCACTCTGATGGCCACGTGATTATGTGTTTTTCCGTCTCTATGCGCATTATTTAGCATAGAATTCTGCCGCAAAAGTACGAAATTTTCTTAACATTCCCCAAATTTCCGCTAACAATTTTTCGCTCGTTTTTCAACACCAGCGGCTATTTCTTGTGCTTGGGATTGGCGGGGAACCAACCGCGCTCCACTCGCTTTTTCTGCTCGTTAACCTCGAGGATGCTCCAAAAGCAACTGCACGCAGTCACTCCAAGGAGTATCGAACCAATGGTATTCTCGACAAACAGACATGCCGCAAGCGCCACGATGCCCGCTGCCAAGAAAATCCAACGGCACTTCAACCCTAAATAATAGTATCCCTTGATTACCAGGGGGTGAAACACCCCGATGATCAAGAAAGTGCATAGCCCGACAACCACGCCGGCAAAATTCAATTTCTCCATAAAACCCAAACAATTTAAATAATAAGCTTTCTCATCGAGTTTATCAAAGATTCGGTCTTGGGGATCAATGGCATTACATCCTCCTGAACCCAATCAAACATATCGTCATAATCCCCTGACTGCCGCATAGAGAACAACCTTCGATACAACACACCATCCTCTCTCGACAACACGTCAGCAGCAACGTATCGCTTACAAAACAGACTATATACGCCATTGTGAGTACGAGCGCTGTCGCCATTATTTAGATTAACCGCCAAAGCCATATAAAACACAGCATAGTACAATCTATTGACCGACAGATTCCAATTACCAAGCGATGCGTTGTCTTTCGCCTCCTTCAGTGCCTGATAAGCCCGCTCTATGCGATATTCTAGGATTGCTTCTTTTTCTGATGATAACAACGTCATTATCTTAATTTTGATAAATAATTACGGCATCAGCCTCTACATTGCGATAGAAGGGCAAAAGCCTGCGTTTTAACCATCCCGCAAAAGAATACAGGCGAGGATTAACTATCTCGTCAAACTTAAGCCCTACGTCTGAAAACGGGCAGGCATACCTATCCCACAAATCCCATGACAGTTTCTCATCACCCGGTATAAGCACATGGATATCCCAATCGGAATCCGTATGCGAATCTCCTCTGGCACGTGATCCGTACAAAGCCAGCCGAGACCCCTTAGGCAGTACCTCTGCCGCTTTGGTTCTCAATGCATCAAGCATTCGTTCGTATTTATCCATAGTATCCATTCTGGATGTATTGTTTCATAATAATTTATGCAATTATATGGCAAAGTTAAGCAATTGCAAAGTCATACACAAACAAATCAACAAAAATTTTTCCGCTACGCACAATAAATAGGGGCGCCCAAGTGGACGCCCCTATTATTGTCAGTAGTGGGTATTACTTGCTGAGCTTGAAGCGGACGGGGAGGGTGTAGTTTACCTTCACGGCCTGGCCATTGTTACGGCCGGGGGTCCACTTAGGCATCGACATTACCATGCGCACGGCCTCGTTGGAGAGGGACTCGTGGGGGCTGCGGACAGCCTTCGCGCCGGTCACCTGACCGTCCTTGCCAATGGTGAATTGGACAACGACAGTGCCTTCGATGCCGTCTTCCTGAGCGGCCGGGGGATAATGGATGTTCTTGTTCATGAACTCATACATCGCCTTGTCGCCGCCGGGGAATTCGGGCTTCTGCTGCACGTTGGCGAGGTCGTAAGTTTCTTCCACTTTGGGCTTATCTTCGACAATTTCGACTTCTTTTTTGACGACAGTCTTGGTGGCGTCGTCCACGCCGTCGACAATGTCTACAG
>CAMWUM010000002.1 GCA_947177435.1 uncultured Muribaculaceae bacterium | reverse complement strand
CTTTTAAAATCTATCTTCTTTATTAAAGACTATGCCGGAGTTTTGGGTTCTAAGGTCAAAAATTTTGACCTTTGATATCCACGTCAGATTGTGAACGAGTTCGTTCACAATCTACAAATCCTTGAACAACAAATAGAACTTACGAAAATGATCCAGATTACACTTATTGTAGCTGGATTGGTACAAAGTTACGAATTATTTTTGAAATTTCAGTTGAAAGCGCTACTTTTGCGGGAAATGTTTTTGATAGACTGAATTTTTATGCGCACTTTATATAAATTTATGTTGGCGGCGACGGTGGCTGCTGCCGGACTTTGCTGCCAGGCTGAGAAGCTGGTGATTTTGCATACAAACGACACGCACTCGCAAATCGACCCGGACGCTGAGACGGGCTTGGGCGGCGTGGCTCGCCGTCAGGTGGTGATTGACAGCGTTCGCGCCGAGCACCCTGACGAGACGCTGATCATTGACCTGGGCGACGTGGTGCAGGGTTCGCTTTTCTTTAATCTCTACCGAGGCGAGGTGGAGGAGAAGTTGATGAACGCTCTTGGCTACGACCTCCGCATCCTTGGCAACCACGAGTTTGACAACGGCATGCAGGCTTTGGCCGACAATCTGGCCGAGGCAGAGGCTTTGCGCCTGTGCGCCAATTACAACACCGTGGACACGCCGCTCGAGGGGGTGTTTATCCCCTGGGCTGTCCACTACGGCGGCAAGAAGATAGCCTTCATGCCCATCAATCTCCAGCCTAAGGGCATGATTTCGGCGCGCAACGTCGAGGGCATGGGATACGCCGACGCCGTGGAGGCCGCCAACAATATGGCCTGGTACCTCAAGAACATCGAGAATTTCGATTACGTGGTGGCTCTCACGCATATAGGCTATGCGGCGGACACGGCTCTCATACACCGCTCCACCGACATCGACCTGCTGCTCGGCGGCCACAGCCATACGCTCATCGACCCGGCCAATCCGAAATCGGTGCCACACGTGGTGAAGAATGCCGAGGGACGCGACGTGGTGGTGGCGCAGGCCGGCCGCAAGGGCCTGTACGTGGGCGAGGTGGTAATTGACATTGACAACCTCGACGCGCTGCCGCAGTCGAGGCTCATCCCGATTGATAGCCGCCTTGACGACCGCATAAACCCTGTGATAGAGGAGATTATTGCGCCCTACCGCGCTGAGGTTGACGCGCTCAACTCTAATTACATAGCCCGCACCGCCGCCGCGATGCCAAAGGACAGCCACGAACTGCTCAACTTCGTGGCCGACTTCGTGGACTGGCGCGGCCGCCAGCTCACCGAGGGCGTTGATTTGGCCATAGTGAACAAGGGCGGCATCCGCAACTCGCTGCCCAAGGGTAAGGTGGCGCAGGGCCAGTTGATAACTATGTTGCCCTTCTTCAACAAAATACAGGTGATTGAGCTGCCCGGCAGCCAGCTGATTAAGGCCTTCGACGTGATGGCCGCAGCGGGCGGCAACGGCGTGAGCGGCAACGTGCAGGCCATCTTCGACCCCGCAACCAACAAATGCGTGGAAATCACCATCTCAGGCCAACAAATCGATCCCAACAAGACCTACCGCCTGGCCACCATCGACTATCTGGCCGAGGGCGGCGACTACATGCAACCGCTCGTTGACCACACGCTCGTGGCCGAAAGCCCGACCTATATGTTTGAGGACATTGCCACCTACTTCCTTTCCGGCCCCGGCAAAGGCAAGGCCGTGAAATCGTCGGGCAAGGCCAGGATGGCCCCCGTGAGCAAATGATGACTAAAAACGAATTGATTATGAGCAATATATTGAAGTGTGCGCTGTTGGCGCTGGCCATCTGCCTATTCCACGCCGACTGCGTTAACGGTCGTGCGTCAGGCGCCCAGGCCTCCACACCGTCGCCAGCCCAGCCATCCGGCATCAGCGCCATCGCCCGCAGTCCACAGGCCCAGGCGTGGGCCGACTCGGTGTACAACTCGCTGACCGAACGCCAACGCGTAGCCCAACTGTTCGTATCGCACGTCAACCCCGACGCCGGGCAGGCCGGAAAGGCCAATATCAAGTTTGCCGTCGACGCCGGCGTGGGCGGTCTGCTCTACACCAAGGGCAGCCTGCAAAGCTACGCCGAGATGAACAACTACGCTCAAAGCATCGCCCGCGTGCCGCTGATGATTACTCTCGACGGCGAGTGGGGCATCTCAATGCGCGTGCCCGGCACCCCGCAGTTCCCCCGCAACATGGCTCTTGGCGCAATCACCGACGACGCGTTGCTCTACGATTACGGCATGGAGATGGCCCGCGAATGCCAAGCGCTTGGCATCCAAGTCAATTTCGCACCCGACGTTGACGTCAACTCCAACCCCGACAATCCCGTAATTGGCACTCGCTCATTCGGCGAGGATCCCGCCCGCGTAGGCTCGCTCGGCACAGCCTACTCCCTCGGCCTCGAGGATGGCGGAGTGCTATCAGTGGCCAAGCACTTCCCCGGCCATGGCGACACAGACACCGACTCGCACAAGGCCCTTCCCACCGTCCACCACTCACAGCAAACGCTCGATGAGGTAGACTTGGTACCCTTCAGGCAGTACATCGCCGCCGGCATGGGCGGCGTGATGGTGGGCCACTTGTCGGTGCCCGCCCTCGACGCATCGGGCCGCCCGGCCTCCCTCTCCCGCCCCATCACCACCGGCCTGCTGCGCGAGCAGATGGGCTTCGACGGCCTTATATTCACTGATGCCCTCGGTATGAAAGGCGCTGACGGTTACGGCAATACGGCCGTAGAGGCTTTCAAGGCCGGCGCCGACGTGCTCCTCAGCCCCCGCGCCCTCAAAACCGATATTGACGCAATCCTCAAAGCCGTGGCCTCAGGCCAGATCAAAGCCGCCGACGTGGAGGCGAGAGTCAAGAAAATCCTCGCCTACAAATACGCGCTCGGCCTGGCAGACCTCGACAAGGTCAACTACCCGGCTGTTAAGGACGAAATCAACGCTCCCTCGGCTGAGGCGGTCAACCGAGCCCTGTGCGACGCTATGATCACCGCCGTGCACAACCGAGGTGGCATTCTCCCCCTCGCCGACTTGGCCCACAACAAAATAGCCATCGTCAGCATCGGCGCGCCCAAGGGCAACGAGTTTGAGGAAATGTGCCTGCGCTACGCTCCGGCCAAGACCTACGACGGCCTCTCGCTCAGCAGTGACGACCTGGCCGAACTCCACAAGTGCAACACCGTGATTGCAGCAGTCTTCAAAGACAACCAAGCATCCAAAGCCGCCCTTGCCACACTGAAAGACATGCCCGGCCTGGTAACAGTTATGTTGCTCAATCCCTACAAGATGGCCGAATTCAAGTCCTTGCTCGGCAATGAGCAGGCGCTCGTGGCCGCTTACGAGGACCTCCCATTCGCCCGACAAAGCGCCGCAAAGGCCCTTTTCGGCGGCATCGACGTCACGGGCCGCTTCCCCGTCAATGTCGAGGGCGTGGCCAAGATGGGCGACGGCGTAGACATCGCTAAGACTCGCCTTGGCTTCGCCATGCCATCAGCCGTAGGCCTTGACGATGCCATAGTGGGCCGCATCGACTCAATCGTCAACTCGGCTATGGCCTCCGGAGCCTTCCCCGGCGCACAGGTGCTGGTGGTCAAGGACGGCCTCGTAATCATCGACGGTGCCTACGGCCACAACACCAATGGCGGCAAAAAAGTAACAAATTCCACCCTATACGATCTTGCCTCGGTATCAAAGACCGTCGGCACGCTCCCCGGCGTAATGAAGGCCTACGACCTGCAGATGTTCGACCTCGACGCTCCAGCCTCAGCCCACATCCCGGGCCTTAACGTGCCCGGCAAGAGCGACATCACGCCCCGTATGCTGCTTTACCACGAAACGGGCATGCCGCCGTCGCTCAACATGTTCACCACGATGATGGATCCAGACACCTACGACGGCAAAATCACCGTGGGCAAGCGTGACGCCAAGCACACCATCAAGGTCGAGGACGGCGTATGGGGACACTCCACGGCCCGCATGCGCTCCGACATAACGGCCAAGAGCCAGGGCCCCGGCTTTGAGCATCAGGCCGCCGAGGGCATCTACGTCGGCCAGGGCGCCTACGACACCATCATGCAGCGCATCTACGACATCGAGCCTCGCGCCACGCGCGCCTACCGCTATTCATGCCTCAACTTCTGCCTGCTGATGGACCTCGAGCAGCGCCTCACCGGCCAGCCCCACCAGCAGTGGGTGACCGACAGCGTATGGGCTCCAATCGGCGCCTACACGTTCTGCTACCGTCCCTACGAAAAGTACGGACACGACCGCATAGCATACACTGAGCAAGACAATTACCTGCGCCGCCAGCATCTCAACGGCCACGTCCACGACGAACTCGCCGCATTCTCAGGCGGCGTGCAGGGCAACGCCGGAGTGTTCGGCACCGCCTACGACATCGCCAAACTCTGCCAGACATGGCTCAACGGCGGCAGCTACGGCGACGCCGAGGTGTTCTCGCCTGAGACCAACGCTCTCTTCACCACGGAGAAGAGCCCCAACTCTCGCCGTGGTCTGGGCTTCGACAAGCCCGACACGACCAACCCCGACAACTCGCCCACAATCGACGAGTGCCCCGGCTCAGTCTACGGCCACACCGGCTATACCGGCACGGCTTACTGGGTAGACCCCGACAACCAACTCGTATTTATCTTCCTCTGCAACCGCGTCGACCCCACACGCAACAACCGCGCCTTCCGCCAATCGTCGTGGCGCGGCGATATAATGCGCATGATCTACCACTCACTCGATGATTAAGCGCCTGATCCTCATATTGCCCCTGCTGATGTGTGCCGCCTTTTCGGGCCGCGCGCAGTACGCCGACTCGCTCTCCACCGAGGAGCCCGACTCGCTGCCCCGCTCGATCATATCATTCCTGCGAAGCGTCGACTGGCCTCGCCAGTGCACCTCCGTGGGCGTTGGCCAGGTCATCAATTACAGCCTCGGCGCAGGCATAAAAGCTTGGATCAAAGAGGAAAGGCCCGACCATAGCGACTTCAACTCCTTCCCGTCGCGCCACGCCTCTACAGCTTTCAGCCTAAGCTATACGATTGGCAACTTCATGGGCCAGTACTCGCCCTGGTGGCTCTACGGCGCCCACGCTGTGGCCAACGGCGTAGGCTTCCAGCGAGTGATGGCCGCCCGCCACTGGCCCAGCGATGTCATGGCAGGTGCCTGCATCGGCGTGGGCATCAACATGCTGTCGGGCACCATCGCCAACTGGATCTTTGGCAAAGACCTGTCCTTCCCCTATTGGTACCGCAATCCCAATCCGTTTGCCGGAGGAATGACCATATCCACCTGCATATCAATGCCGTTGCAGCGCCGATTTGGCGCCTATCGGCTCGGCTCGGCCCTGGCCTCCAACCTGCGGGCCACCTTCCCGCTCGGCTCCACCTACGGCCTGTGCGCCGGCGCGCAGTTGCTGAGCGGCATGGTCAAGGACGGCGACCGCCGCGCACCGCTCACTTCGGCATCCGTGATGGCCGGTGGCACAGGCCACTGGCACAACGGCCCTTACGGCCTGTCGGCCTACGCCATGGGCGGATACCGACGCAACATAAAATGCGAGGACATCGACTTCGGCCGCAACGCACTGGTACTCAATGCCGGAGCACAGGGCACCATCATGCTCACGCGCAAACTGTCGGTCGGAGCTGAAGCCGGATACGAATTTTCTACGCTTCGCCTGGGCGACTGCAGCCGCGGAGTGTCAACCATATACGTCGGATTCTTAACGCGTGCGCTGTTCTGATGGGCCGATTTGATTTCAAGCAGTTCTCTGTGGCCGACGAGCATTGCGGCATGAAGGTCGGCACCGATAGCGTCCTGCTCGGCGCCTGGGCTGATCTGCCCTCGGGTCCTGCCCACATCCTCGACCTCGGCGCTGGCAGCGGACTGCTTTCGCTCATGGCCGCCCAGCGCTGCCCGCAAGCCTCTATCATAGCCGTTGAGATTGACCCGGCGGCCTGCGCCGACGCCCGCGCCAATGCCGACGCCTCTCCGTTCGGCCCGCGCATTGAGGTTGTGTGCGCTGACGCAATGGCCTATCAACCGACACGTGACCCCGACGCTGTAATCTGCAATCCCCCATATTTCGACAGCACACTCGTCTCTCCCGATGCTCAGCGAGCCACCGCCCGCCACGGCGCAGGCTTCGACGCCGTCGGCGCCTTGCGCTTCGCCTCCTCCCACCTCTCCACCGACGGCACGCTGGCCATGGTCACCCCGGCCGACGGCTGGCAGCAACTCGTGTTCGAGGCCGAAATGCTGAGAATGAGGCTGCGCAGCATCTGCCGCGTATCCACCCGTGCCGGCAAGCCCGCAACGCGCATCCTCTGGCAATTCTCGCGCCTCGACGGCCCGCAGATAGAATCAGAATTGCTCATCGGCTCGCCCGAATACATATCCCTCGTCAAAGACTTCTACTTAAAACTCTAAATATGCGTTTCACCGTCACCCTGCCCAAGAGGCTGCTCATGCTTCTGTTCACGTTCATCATCGGCTACGTGCTCGTGGCCGTCATAGCCTTTATCATACAGAAAATCGCCGGACCGGAGAGCGTGCCAGGCCTCCGCATCCTGATGGTCATGCAAGACCTGTTCATGTTCATCGCCCCGGCCGTGCTCACCGCCGTAATCATCACGCGCCAACCGGCAGAACTGATGCTGCTTGACCGCCGGCCATTCTGGCCCGGCCTCATCATGGGCCTCTGCGTGATGGTGGCAGCCATCCCGGCCATGAACCTGATAATCCACCTCAACGAGAGCATACCCCTGCCCGAGCCTATCGAGCAAGTGCTACGCCAGATGGAAGACACCGCCGCGGGCACTATCGAGACGCTCTACGCAGGCCACACCGTCGGCAGCCTTGTTATGGGCATGCTGATAGTGGCCATCCTCGCCGGCTTGAGTGAGGAAATTCTCTTCCGCGGCGCCCTACAGCGCATCCTCAGCACCGGCGGCCTTAACACCCACACCGCCATCTGGATTACCGCTGCCGTGTTCAGCCTGATGCACCTGCAATTTTACGGCCTGATACCCCGCATGCTGCTCGGCGCCTTCTTCGGCTACATGCTCTGGTGGAGCCGAAGCCTGTGGGCGCCCATAATCCTGCACGCATTCAACAACGCGATCTACGTCGTGGCCCAGTGGTTCGCCAATGGCGAGGAAGAGTCCGCCCTCGACGCGCTCGGCACCACCGTCAGCCTCTCCGACATCATCATCGTATGCGTCTCCGTAGCCCTCACCGTCCTCGGCATCATCATCGCCCGACGCAACTTCTCAAAAATTGACAATTTGTCTATTTGACAATTGTCAAAAAAATCCTATTCCTTATGAGGTTTATCCTTTGGCTATCTGGGCGGCTCAAGCTCACCGGCAAAAGCAAGGCCAACGCCACGGGCGTGGCCATTGCCGTGACAGGCGTAGCCCTGGCCATCATCATCATGCTATGCACCCTCGGCGTGGCTCGCGGATTTAAAGAGCAAATCACCGACCGCATCATGGGCTTCGACGGCAATATCTCCATACTGCCCGCTTACGACCCCGGAGCAGACTCGTCGGCAGCCTACGTGCGCCTCGACCCCGACATTCGCGCTCATATCATCGAGAGCGTCCCCGCCACAGAGATCAGCCTGAAACTCAACCAACCTGGCCTGCTGAAGACTGACTCCGACTTTGCCGGCATCTACTTCGTGGGCTATGACACGAACCACGACTACGCCTTTGAGCGCCAAAGCATCATTGAGGGCCAACTCCCCGACTTCTCCTCGCCCGACGATGCCAACAAAATCGCCATCTCACGCTCCACCGCCCTCAGCCTCGGACTCGAACTCGGCGATAAGGTCAACGCCTGCTTCTTCGCCGACGAGGCCGTGCGCACCCGTCGGTTCGAAATCGCCGCAATATACGAGACCGGATTTTCAGACTACGACAAGACCATCGCCTTCGCACCCCTCGCCACCCTCCAGCGCGTGGCCCACATTGACTCCCTCTCTGGCTCGGCCATCAATATCAACATCGCCGACCGCCAAGCCATCCCCGAGCAAGCTGCCCGCCTGCAAGACCGCCTGATCGACCTATACCAGTACGGCCAACTCGACGACCTCTACCCCGTCGACAACGTAAGGCACACCGGCGCCGCCTTCTTCAACTGGCTCGACCTGCTCGACACCAACGTCGTGGTCATCTTCATCCTCATGGCGTGCGTGGCCGGATTCACGCTCATTTCCAGCATGTTCATCCTCATCCTCGACCGCATCCCCGCCATCGGCCTGCTCCGTTCGCTCGGCGCCACCCGCCGGCAGATACGCCTCATCTTCGTCACCATGGCCATGAAGACCGTCGGCTTGGGCATAATCATCGGCAACGTCCTTGGCCTCGGCCTGCTCCTGGCTCAGCAGCGGTGGCAATTCCTCCGCCTCGACCCCGACATGTACTACCTCAAATCCGTCCCCGTCAGCATCACCCCCGCCGATATCATCCTCCTCAACCTCGCCACCGCCGCCGCAGCCTGGCTCATCCTCGTCCTCCCCTCACGCCTGGCCGCCAGCGTAAGTCCCGCCTCCACGCTCCGCTTCGAATAACCTCCTTGACAAGGCTCCGCAGAAAATCCGTACAACATTATTTGGTCGCTATTGTTTTTTTTTGTAATTTTGCAGGTCTTTTTTGAGAAAAATGTCTCTATCTTGATTATCTCACAAAAAATGTCATACATACATCACACCCATTACATCTGCTAAACAACGTATTTCTGCGATGAAAAAACTTCTTCAAACAGTACTATTTGTTGGAATGCTTGTGATTGCCTGCCAAAGTGCGTTAGGCCAGCGCGTAGCTTTAAGGACAAACACTCTCGATTGGGCCACGCTTACGCCGAACTTCACGCTTGAGGCTCGTCTTAGCCAACGATTCACATTAGGATTCGGATTGGCCGGTAATCCAATCAAGGTAACAGTTCGTGACACACGCTTCAATAGTTTTCGTTTCATGCCTGAGCTGAGGTACTGGTTCAACCGCCCCATGGCCAAGCACTATGCGGGCGTTGCCTTACTGGCCTCAAGCTTCGACCTGGTGCACAAAGACACCAGGAAGGAAGGCGACATATTCGGCGGCGGCCTCACCTATGGCTACGCTCTCGTATTAGGCCGCCATTGGAATGTCGAATTCACTGCCGGCGCCGGCCTGGGTTATGCCCGCTACTTCGACTATTCGCAGTCCGAGCGCAAGCCATCCTCCCCTAACGTGAACAAGCTTATGGTTATCCCGATGAACATCGGCGTATCATTTACTTATATCTTTAAATAAGTCTGCAGATGGAAAAAACTATCAAGCATATTCTGCTGACGCTTGTATTTATTGCAGCGGCAGTATCGGGTGCTGATGCTCGCAAAATCAACGTACACGGCGTGGTGACATCTCAAGATAACGGCGAGCCGATACAAGGTGTCAGCATCTTCGACTCCAAAAACCACCACCTGCTCGGCGCTACAAACGATGAAGGCAAATATCTGGTAACAGTCGACGATGCCGACGTCATCGAATTCTGCATTCTCGGCCACCAGAACCAGACAATTCCCGTCAACGGGCGTCTTAACATTGACGTCGAGCTCGAACGTGAGGCCCTGGCCCTGACTGAGCTCGTCGTACAGGCAAAGCGCCGCAACAATGTCATCCTGGCCGAGCCCACGGATATGGATGTCGTAGGCAACTATCTCCACATCAAGACTCGAGTGAGGATGCCCCACGAGATGTTCAACACCAGCGCCCGCCTGATCATACAACCGATGGTCTACAACGTGACCAGGAAGGAAATCAATTACATGCAGCCAATAGTCTATGACGGATGGCGTTATAACGATACGCAGGAGCGCATGTATGATTTCGACCGCAGCAAGGATCCGCTTTCAGAATACGTACAGATTAAAGAGACATCGGGAAGAAAAGACAACATAATCTCCATCAACGATTCCATCTACGTCGAGAATCCCAAGGATGACTTCCGCTGTGACGTAATGCTGTCGCTCGAGGACTATAACCATATAATGTATGGCGACACCACCACCATTGCCCGCGGTGTCATAAACCCCCTCCGATTCCTCGACCTGAAAGCCTCCGGCTTATTTGTAACTGACAATGACTTTCTGCCTACGCCTGACTTGCAGTTGCGCGACACTCAGGGCGATGTCAATCTGACGTTCAAAGTCAACCAGACTAAACTCGACCTCAACCTTGGCGACAACCGCGCTGAGATGGATAGCCTGCTGGCCCAGATTCACGAAATCGAACAAGATCCCAACTCTACTCTGAAAAGTTTCGCGATATTTGGCACGGCATCGCCCGAGGGCCAATACGAGCATAACTTGAAATTGGCCACCGACCGTCTGAAGTCGGCCATGGATATTATATATGAGAACCTCGACGAGTCGACGCGCCGCAACGCCACCTTTGAGTCGGAGGCCAGCGTCGAGAGTTGGATGGCAGTAGTCGACCTGCTGCGCGCCGATAGCCTCATAGCCGAAGCTGAAGCGGTTGAAAATATCATAGACCGTTACCCTAACCAAAACCTGCGCCAGTCATACGCCATCTCACGCCTGCCCGGCTATGACAAAATCAAGGAGATATATCTGCCTAAGCTTCGTCGCGTGAGCTACCAGTATGTGTCGTCGCGATACCGCTACCTCACTGACGAAGAAATCGCCGAGCTCTACCGCACCGATAGCCGAAAGCTGAACCGCTACGAATTCTGGCGCCTATACACCCTCGCCGAAACACCGGAAGAAAAAGAGACAATCATGCGCCGCGCGCTTGAAATCCACCCCAACTTCCTCGTTGCCGCAAACGACCTCACGGCTTTGCTAATCCAGAAAGGCGAGCCGACGTCAGAGTACCTCGCTCCTCTGGTCCAAAAAGCCGGCAACCGAGTGCCCAACGAAGCCCGCGCCACCCTGGCTGCCGCATACCTGCACGAAAGCAACTTCTTAGAGGCTGACTCGCTGGCTGAGCTTCTGCCCAACGATCCGCGCTACCACAAGACGACTGTCTACGCCAAAGCCCTAAACGGCAAATATCTCGAAGTAATGCAGGAACTTGCTAATGAGTCACGATTCAACGAAGTGCTCCTGCTGCTGGCCGTTAAAGCCAATGACGAAGCTTGGGAGAAATCCAAACAGCTTGGCAATTCGGCTAAAGAAGAATACGTCAAGGCTATTTGCGCCAACCGCATGGACTACTACATGGAGGCAATAGACCACATCGAGAAAGCTTTGCGACTTGATCCCGAACTCAGAGAGATAGCCAAAGTCGACGGCGACGTAATGGAACTTCTTGATGGCGACAATCAGCAAGAAGATGAAAAAGAATAATCCCCACCCGACCTCAATGATTGCAATGACACATATACGCAAAATCACGACATTCTGCAGTGTTGCATTAGCAGTACTTTTCTCTGCAGTTGCCCCCTTGTCTGTCTCTGCGCAGACCAACACCAGTGGCGGAACAGTTCTCCAGGGCTTCAATGCTCTCGACTATCGTCTTCAGCGTCCTCTGCCTAACGTGAAATTCGACAACAAGCGTTTCGGTGACCATCTGTTCATCAACATCGAGGCGGCCCCGACACTCACTCACCGCTCTTATGGCCAAATGATTGGCCGTCCTGACATTGGCGGCCGATTAGGCATCTCTGTCGGCGACTGGCTGACGCCGGTACATGGCCTGAAACTCGGCGTGAATCTTGGAGGACGTAAAGAACTGAACGCTCCGAAAAACATGTTTGTAGGCGCGACCTTAGATTACCTGATGAACCTGTCGTCACTCGCGCACGGCTATAATCCGTATCGCAAGTTCGACATCGTGGGCGTCGCCGGATTGGAGTATCAACGACGCGTCAAGCCTTCGGCAGCCAATGTATTTGGCGGTCATCTCGGACTGCAGTTCCGTTACAATTTCAACCCGTCAACATACATCTATGTTGAACCCCGCGCCAGCCTTTTCTCTGACGGTGTCAACACCCGCACCAATTGGCAGAAGTACGACTTGGAGGCATCACTGATGGTGGGTATGGGCTATAGCCTCTCGCCGATCGCTAACCGATTCCGCGCCAAACTCGACAACCAGTATGCGCTCGACAACACCTTCTATGGCTTCGGCTTCGGCGGCAACTTGTTTGCTGATCCGAACTTCAAGGCAATCAAAGATATCACTGGCGCCAACGCGTCGATGTATATCGGCACATGGGCTTCGACCATTTCTGGCTGGCGCTTAATGGGGACAGCCGGATTATTCGGACTCAAGGGCCAGGGCCACGCCAAGTTTGCAACTGCCGAAATTGATTACTTGCTCAATGTAAACTCAGTGTTTAACGGCTTCAATCCCGACCGCCGCTTCAATACCAATATCATCCTCGGTCCGGCACTCGGAGTCACAAGCCGCACATCCTCATCGCTCCATCTCGGCGCAGCCGTGGGCATTCAGGGCGTAATCGACCTTACTTCCAACCTCCAGATGGTAATAGAGCCCAAGGCATTGTTATTCAATCGCGAGTTCGCCAACTCGGGACGCAGTCGCAATATCATCGGTTCGTTTAACATCGGTTTCCAGTACCGCATTGGCCGATTCAAGGACAACTTTAGCAACTACGATTTCGCCGCCGCTACCGAAGACTACCTGGCCTCCAGGAAATTCTTCCTGAGCGCAGCCGCAGGCTCAATCTACCGCGACTCATCGTGGACCGACAATCTCACCGCATGGGTCGGTATCGGCCGATGGTTCTCCCCCGTTTCTGCATGGCGTATCTCTGGCAGTGCTGAATATTTCCGCACCCTGCCCAAATTTGCCGACGTGACGATCAATGCCGACTATATGCTGAGCCTCGGCTCAATGTTCGCCGGATACAACCGCGATCGTGTGTTTGACGTTCTTCTCATCGGCGGTATACACGGCGGTGCCGCACGCTACAACGGCAAGTTCCAACCCGTGGCGGGCTTCCAAGGTGGCCTCCAGGCTCGCTTTAACGTGTCGAACCGTGTTGACCTTTTCATCGAGCCCCAGATCAAGCCCACTTACGCCAAGGGTTACTCCCGCAAGCTCGACAAGAGCATCCGCATGCAGGTCGGCATAAGCTACAAGTTTGACAAGCGCAAGAATAAGACCGATCTTATGTACGGCTCAGCAGACAACGATTCTATCCGCGTTAATAGCCCGGCATTTGCAAACTATGTGACAGTCACCGGCGGTCCCGGCATTCTCAGCAAGGGCGGCAGACTCCCAGGCGTAGATTATCTCTGCGGTGGCTTTGACATGGTCTACGGACATCGGTTCTCAAGCACATCCGCTCTTCAGGCCGGTTTCGGCTATGACTTCCCGAAGATCGCCAACGTCCCGCAGGTCGGCATCGGCAATATCCACGCCGACTACGTGCTCGACGTAGTCAACCTCTGGGAGCATAATCCCGCCCGCAAGTTCCACATCAACGCTCTCGTTGGCATTGGCTTCGGCTGGAGCAACTACCCCTACAGCTCAATCGGCCTCGTGGCTCAGGGCGGCGTGCAGTTCAAGTGGGATGTATCGAAGAATATCGATCTCCTCATCGAACCGCGTATCACCGCATGGCAGCCTCGCGTATGTCTGCTGCTCCCCAACACCGAGCACTTCGTAGCCGCCGGCAAGGTAATGGTAGGCGCATCCTACAAGTTCTAATCGCACAATCCATCATTCAACCCCTAAACGGGGCCGTCCACTCGGTGGGCGGCCCCGTTCACTTTGATTTATAGTTATTTTAGAAAAACTGATGGATTTTTCCTGATTTTTAGCGTGATTTTGACGGAAATTTAATAAATTTGCACTTAAATAGTGTTTGACATGAAAAGGAGCGAGCCTATACAGATTGATTTGGACGCTGTGCTGAGGAGCAAGTTGGGCCGAAAGGCCGGCTGGGTTCCTCGCTGGGCTGTTGACTGGCTCCGCCGTACTGTGCGCGTGGATGAGCTCAACGAGCTGCTGCGCCGCTATTTCCCCAACACGGGGGCAGACTTCTGCGATGCCATGGTACGCGATTTCAACGCGAAGATTACCTTGGCGCACGCCGAGCGGCTGCCTGAGCCGGGACCCGATGCGAGGGTGATTTTTGTGAGCAACCATCCGCTGGGCGGATTCGACGGCATCGTACTCATCTCGCAGTTCTGCCGTCGCTACGGCAAGGGCGTGCGGTTCATAGTCAACGACCTGCTGATGGCCGTGGAGCCTATCCGCGAGGCGTTCTTGCCCATCAACAAGCACGGCCGCCAGAGCCGCGAGAGCATCGAGGACATCAACCGCGCGATGGACGGCCCCGACCCTATCGTAATCTTCCCCGCCGGCCTGGTGTCGCGCCGCGGCCCGGGCGGGCTAATCAAGGACTTGGAGTGGCACAAGATGTTTGTGACCAAGGCCTTGCAGCACCACCGCGATGTGGTGCCCTTATTCTTTTCCGGCGAGAACACGCCGGCATTCTATAAGCGTGCCCAGTGGCGCAAGCGCCTGGGCATCAAGTTCAACATTGAGATGCTATACCTCCCCCAGGAGATGCTGGGATGCCGTGGCAAAACCTACGAGATACGCATAGGCGAGCGCCTGCCGTGGCAAAGCCTGCAGGGCGCGCCTGCCGGCGAGATGGCCCAGCGGGTGAAGGAGATGGCATACGCGATCAATTGACCCACCATGAAGCCTCTAATCGATCCCATAGATCCAACAGCGATTGAGCAAGAACTGGCAGACTGCCTGCTGCGCCCCTCCAATAAGGGGGGCAACCTGATATACGTGTTCGACGGCCGCGAAAAGCCGATGGCTATGCGCGAGCTCGGGCGCCTGCGCGAGCTCACGTTCCGCTCGGCCGGAGGCGGCACGGGCTTGGAGTGTGACATCGACCTTTACGACACGATGGACCCTCCCTGCCGCCAGCTGGTGGTCTGGGATCCAGACGCGCGCATGATGCTGGGCGGCTACCGCTTCATCGTCGGCTCCGACGTGCGGCTCGACGCCAACGGCAACCCGCGCATCGCCACCAGCCACATTTTCGACTTCTCCGACCGGTTCGTTTCCGACTATCTGCCCCACTCCATCGAGCTTGGCCGCTCGTTCGTAAGACCGGAGTACCAATCATCGAAGGCCGGAGCCAAGGCGCTATTCGCCCTCGACAACCTTTGGGACGGCCTCGGCGCGCTGACTGTGGTGTATCCGCAGGTGAAGTACCTCTTTGGCAAGGTGACGATGTACCCAAGCTACATTCGCGAGTGCCGCAACCTCATCCTGTACTTCATGCAGCGCCACTTCCCCGACACCGAGAGCCTCGTCACGCCCAAGCGCGCCCTCGACACGGGCATCGACTGCGAGGCGATGGAGCGCCTGTTCGTGCATGACAACTTCCGCGACAACTACAAGACACTAAATGCCGAGATTCGCAAGCACGGCATCAGCATCCCGCCGCTGGTCAACGCCTACATGAGCCTGTCGCCCACGATGAAGATGTTTGGCACAGCCATCAACGACGAGTTTGGCGACGTCGAGGAGACCGGCATCCTCATCGCCATCGACGACATCTTCGAAGAGAAAAAGCGCCGGCACATATCGACCTATCACCCTGAAAACTAATAATCAAAAGTTATGGAAAAGACTTGGCGCTGGTTTGGCCCCAACGATAAGATAACACTCGACATGCTGCGCCAGATAGGCGTCGAAGGCATCGTCACCGCCCTCCACCACATCCCCAACGGCGAGGTGTGGACTGCCGAGGAAGTAAACAAGATGAAGGACCTGATCGAGAGCCACGGCCTACGCTGGTCGGTGGTCGAGAGCCTGCCTGTGTGCGAGGCCATCAAGTACGCAGGCCCCGAGCGCGACCAGCTGATCGAGAATTACAAAGAGAGCCTCGCCAACCTCGGCCGCGCGGGCGTCAAGACCGTGTGCTACAACTTCATGCCCGTGCTCGACTGGGCCCGCACCGACCTTGAATACCCCAACCCTGACGGCACGTCCAACCTGTACTTCAACCTGGCCGAGTTCGCCTATTTTGACATCCACATACTCAAGCGCCCCGGAGCCGAAGCATCTTACGATGCTGAAACGCTGCGCCGCGTGGCCGAGGAGGTGGCCCCGCGAATGGATGCAGAGGCCGAGGCTCGCTTAGTCGATACTATCATCGTTAAGACCCAGGGATTTGTCAACGGCAATATCTCGGAGCAAGACCTCAACCCCGTCGAGAAGTTCCGCTCTCTGCTCGATCTCTACAAAGGCATTGATGCCGAGAAGCTTCGCGAGAACATGGCCTACTTCCTGCGGGCAATCATGCCCGTGTGTGACGAGTGGGACATCAACATGTGCGTCCACCCCGACGACCCCGCCATGCAGATCCTCGGCCTGCCGCGCATCGTCACGTGCGACGCCGACATCCAGGCATTTCTCGACGCCGTGCCCAACCCGCACAACGGCCTGACGTTCTGTGCCGGTTCGCTCAGCAGCAACGCCGCCAACGACGTGCCGGCCCTGGCCAAGAAGTACGCCGGACGCACCCACTTCGTGCACGCCCGCATCTGCGCCCCCAAGCCCAACGGCGACTTCAAGGAGGCATCCCACCTCGACCCCAGGCTGATCGAAGTAGTGCGCACGTTTGAGAAGGAGCGCCCGGGCGTGCCTATGCGAGTAGACCACGCGCCCCTGATGCTCGGCGACGAGAAGATGGGCTACAACGCCGGCTATTCATTCCACGGCCGCATGCTCGCCCTGGGCATGGTTTCCGGCATGATGGCCGCCATTCAGCATTCGCAGAGCGATTGCTGAGGTTTAGATGTTTAAAGGTTTAGAAGTTTAGGCTATGACAAATACTAATACCAAGAAAACTGACTGGCGGTGGGTCATCTGCTCGCTACTGTTCCTGGCCACGACCATCAACTACCTTGACCGCCAGGTACTTTCGCTCACTTGGGCCGACTTTATCGCCCCGGAGTTCCACATGGGCCACAACGACTACGGCACCATCACCGGTTTCTTCTCGCTGTTCTACGCCTTCGTCAGCCTCTTCGCCGGCAAGTTCATCGACTGGATGGGCGCCAAGAAAGGCTACCTCTGGGCCATATTCTTCTGGTCGGCAGCCGCTTGCCTCCACGCCGGATGCGGCTGGGCGGCAATGCACATCACCGGCATGGAGTCAATCGCCGCCCTCAAGAGCGTCGAGCAGGGATCGGCCGCAGCGCTGGCCATCGCCTCGGTGGGCGTATGGCTCTTCCTCGGATGCCGCGCTCTGCTGGCCATCGGCGAGTCGGGCAATTTCCCCGCCGCCATTAAGGTTACGGCCCAGTACTTCCCCAAGAAAGACCGCGCCTTCGCCACATCGGTATTCAATGCCGGTGCCTCGGTAGGCGCGCTCGTGGCTCCGCTTACAATCCCCACTCTGGCCAAGAACCTGGGCTGGGAAGCAGCGTTTGTCATTATCGGCGCCCTGGGCTTCGTGTGGATGGGCCTGTGGCTCTACGCCTACACCGCCCCGCAGAAGTCGAAGCATGTCAACCGCGCCGAACTCGACTACATCGAGCAGGACAACAAGGGCGAATCGGCCGCAGAGGTAAAAGAGGAGGAGACAAAGACAATCCCCTTCTGGCACTGCTTCAAGTATCGCCAGACGTGGGCCTTCGCAGCCGGCAAGTTCTTCACCGACGGCGTGTGGTGGTTCCTATTGTTCTGGGCACCCGTATATTTCAAGGATGAGTATGGCTACGAAGCATACTCCGCCATGGGCCAGGCTCTGATTTTCACGCTTTACCTCATCGTCACCGTCGTATCGATATTCGGCGGTTATCTGCCAAAAATATTTGTCGACAAGCGCGGCATGAATCCCTACGCGGGCCGCATGCGCGCCATGCTCATCTTCGCGTTCATACCCATTCTTGCCCTCTTCGCCCAGCCGCTCGGCGCCGTCTCCGTTTGGTGGCCCGCCATTATCATCGGCCTGACGGGAGCCGCACACCAGGCTTGGAGCGCCAACCTCTACTCTACCATCGGCGATATGTTCCCCAAGTCGACCGTCGCCTCGATCGTGGGCATCGGCACGATGGCCGGCGGCGTCAGTTCGTTTGCCATCAACAAGGGCGCGGGCATGTTCTTCACCTACGCAGGTGAGAATACCGGTGCGGTGCATTTCTTCTCATTCTCAGGCACTCCAGCGGCTTATATGATCGTGTTCAGCGTGTGCGCCGTCAGCTACCTGATGGCCTGGGTAGTGATGAAACTCCTTGTGCCACGCTATAAGAAAATCGAATTATAACATCCAACTTTCGCATATGTTGCAGGAATTTCAACAAATCTACGGCCTTATCGGCTATCCGCTCGGCCACTCGTTCTCGCAGGACTTTTTCAACCAAAAGTTTGAGGCCGAGGACATCAACGCTCGTTATGTCAACTTTGAAATTCCTACCATCGAGGATTTCATCTCGGTGGTGGCTCGCAACCCCGTGCTCGCGGGCCTAAACGTCACCATCCCGTACAAGGAAAAGGTGATTCCCTACCTCGACGAACTCGACCCGGAGGCTGCAGCCATCGGCGCCGTCAACGTCATCAAGGTTATGCGCAACGACCGCGGCGACATCGCCAGCCTCAAGGGCTACAACTCCGACATCATCGGGTTCACCGACTCGATACGCGCCTTCCTCAAGCCTTATCACAAGAAGGCGCTTGTACTCGGCACCGGCGGCGCCGCCAAGGCTGTGCGCCAGGCGTTTATCAATTTGGGGATTGAACCCGTTTATGTTTCCCGCACAGCCGGAGACGACAGGCTCACCTATGCCCAACTCACCCCCGAGATAATGGCCGAGCACAAAGTGGTGGTCAACACCACGCCGCTGGGCATGTACCCACACATCGACGAGTGCCCCGACATTCCCTACGGCAGCCTTACGCCCGAGCATCTGTGCTATGATTTGCTCTACAACCCCGACGTAACCCTCTTCATGCGCAAGAGCGCCGAGCACGGCGCCGTCACCAAAAACGGCCTCGAGATGCTGCTGATGCAGGCCTTTGCCGCCTGGAACATCTGGCACTCTAAGCGGTGAAGCCTTCACTGTCGTTGCTGCCCGCCCTGCCGTGCGCCGTGGGCATGGCCATCGGCATCATCAGCGTAAACGCGGGCGCTGGGGTGTGGGCAATCGCCATTGGCGCATTGGCTTTTGCAGCGCTTATGTTCTTGGGGCGCCGCCACTTAGCCTACTTCGCCCTTATGCTGGCTTGCGGTGCCTCGCTTGCCTGGGTGCGCGCTCCCCTGGGCGTGCCCGAAGAGATATGCGGCAATGCGATGACCTTCTCAGGCCGCGTGCTCTCCGCCACACCCGGCTCCAACTCCACACAATGCGTCATTCGTCTTGACTCGTGCCGAGGCCAAGCAATCGAACCGATCAAGTGCGCGGCAAGCGTAAGGCACTTCACGCCCGGGCTCGAACCGGGTGCACGGGTGGAAATCAACGCCAAACTGATTGATCCCTCCACGCAAAATCTTCTGCCATACGAGGCTGACTATCAGAAATATCTGAAATATGACGGCATCGCCTGCCGCGCTTGGCTGCTGCCTGTGTCCAAGGGGTGCGAAGCGTTGGAGCCTGGCCAATGCATCTCAGTGACCGAGACGGCTGCGGGCTGGCGCAATGCGGTTTACACGGCGCGGTCGGCTTTGGCCGAGGCGATTGTCGATTCTCCCGTCGACGGCGAGACCGCGGCCCTGCTGCTTGCCTTGATTCTCGGTGAGGATACATACCTCGATGCCGGTGTCAAGGATGCGTTCAGCGCCGTTGGCCTTTCCCACGCCTTGGCGCTCAGTGGTCTGCACGTTGGCGTGATTGCCGGGCTCCTGTCTTTTCTGCTCTTCCCCACCCGATTTTTCCGCATGGGCTTTTATCTCAGGCCTGCAATGACCGGACTGCTGGTGTGGGCTTACGCCCTGCTCGTGGGCATGGGGCCATCGGTGACGCGCGCCG
This sequence comes from uncultured Muribaculaceae bacterium, assembly GCA_947177435.1. Taxonomy (GTDB): domain Bacteria; phylum Bacteroidota; class Bacteroidia; order Bacteroidales; family Muribaculaceae; genus CAG-873. The sequence continues at coordinate 1,201 of CAMWUM010000002.1, read as the reverse complement.
CAGTCATGCTCAGCGTTTTCATTTTAGCCAGGCTGCTGCAGCGGGACTCCGCGCCGTTCAACTCGCTCTGTGTGGCGGCCGTGGTGGTGATGGCAATAAATCCGTACTCAATATTCACGCCCGGCTTTCAGCTGTCATTCGCGGCCGTGCTGTCAATCCTGCTTTTCTGCCGCATCGAGCCGCAATGGCTGAGGCACATGCCGATTTTGCGCTTCGCGGTCGGACTGTTCGCCGTGCCCGTCGCCGCCATGCTCGGCACCGGCCTGATCAGCGCCTACTATTTCCACGCTATGCCGTGGCTGTTCATTCCGGCCAACGTGCTTGCCGGCATCTGCCTGCCTATATTACTCGCCATCGGAGTCCTACTCATGCTGCTCACGCTCTGCGGGTTGTCTATTGGATGGCTCGGCTATGTGGCCGATGGCCTTTGCCGTATGATGTCGGACTGGGCCGGGTGGCTGGCCTCGCTCGGCGCCCAAAGCCGCGGCATCTTTTTCAGCCCATGGGCCATTCCGGCCTTCCTGCTGGCGCTCCTCCTGGCCGGCGTGGCGCTGAGATACAAACGCCGTGCGCTTTGGATGGCTTCGGCGGGAATGCTTGCGGCCTCGGCAATCATCGTCGTGGCATGGCGTGACACTCCGCCCCGCGCCGAACTGTACATCCCGGATGGGCGCAAGGGTGCCATCATCGTGCAATCCGGAGGACAGGCTCGGTTGGTGGCTATGGACGACGGCATCGACAGCGCCTCCGTGGCTGAGGAGTATGCTGACAGGTTCTCTCTGTTTCTGCTCAGCCGAGGATGCGATGATAAGCCACAGTTCATGGCTGACGATGAGACGCTTGGGCCGTTTTACTACAACAATGGCGTCCTCGTGGCAGGAGACAAGACCATCGGGATCGCCACAGCTCACCTCCCGGCCATCCACGTCAACTATTTAATCGTGGGCAAAGGATTTACGGGAAAAGCCGACGACCTAAACAACGCAGATACGATACTGTTTACGCGTGCGTTTAGCCCTGCCCGAGCCAAGAAACTGCGCCGCGGCCTACGCGAAAAGCCGGTCCGAGACCTCCGCACCCACCCATTAAGCATCGTTATCGACTGATCCGCAAACAAATCGCGTGCACCGATTGTTTCAATATAGAGTGCAAAAAGCACAGCATTTTTCAATAAAATTTGATTAATCAGCAAAAATTTATT
>CAMWUM010000001.1 GCA_947177435.1 uncultured Muribaculaceae bacterium | reverse complement strand
GACCTGCTGCTGGTGGCCGTAAAGCCCGAGTACCAGAACAAGGGCGTCAACGCCCTGCTGTTCAACGATCTCATCCCGTCGTTCCAAGCCCACGGATTCAAATACGCCGAGAGCAACGTCGAGCTCGAGGGCAACGAGAGCGTGCAGAAGCAGTGGGAGCTCTTTGACCGCCGACTGCACAAACGCCGCCGCATCTGGCAAAAAAACCTGTAAATTATGAAGAAAAGACACCTACTGACCGCGCTCTTGACGCTGCTCGCCTCGGCTGCGGCCCTGGCCGAAATACCTGCCGGATATTATACGCCGATCGACGGCAAAAAGGACGCCGAACTCAAAAAGGCTGTCTATCTCGTGATCCACAACCTCACGCGCATATCATCGTACAGCGCCCTGCCATCATACTTCCAGCACACCGACGTGTATCCCAACAGCAGCCGCTGGTGGGACATGTACAGCGACATCCCGCTCTATGCCCCAAGCTTCTCGGGCCTCAACCGCGAGCACTCGTTCCCAAAAAGCTGGTGGGGCGGAAGCACTAACGTCAACGCTTACACCGACCTCAACCACCTCTACCCCTCGGAGGCAAGGGCCAACATGGCCAAGAGCAACTATCCGCTGGGCGAGGTGGACACGCGATACACCGTGGACTTTGACAACGGCATCACCCGCGTGGGCTACGCCGTGGCCGGCCAGGGCGGCGGCGCCAAGTTCGTGTTCGAGCCCGACGACGAGTACAAGGGCGACTTCGCACGCACATATTTTTACATGGTCACCTGCTACCAGGACTACACCTGGGAGCCAAAATACATGTGGATGCTGCAGCAAAACGAGTACCCCACCCTATCGGACTGGGCCATCAAACTGCTGCTGCGCTGGAGTCGCGAGGACCCCGTGAGCCAGAAGGAAATAGACCGCAACGAGCAGGTGTACCGCTACCAGAACAACCGCAACCCGTTCATCGACTTCCCCTCGCTGGCCGAGTACATCTGGGGCACACATAAGGGCGAAGCCTTCTCGCTCAAAAATGCCGGCGGCATCGAGCCCGTGGGCGACCCCACGCTCATCACCCCGGTGCAGGACATGGCCCTCGACTTCGGCGAAGTGGCCATCGGCTCGAGCACCACAGCCCAACTGTTCTTCAAAGGCGAAAGCCTCACCAACAGCCTGACCATCAGGATTTACTCCGGCGACAAGGATATGTTCCGCGCCTCGGTGTCGGCCATCCCCGCCGCCAGCGTCAATAGCGAAGAGGGCTACTGGCTCACAGTCACTTACACCCCCACGGCCATAGGCAATCACCAGAGCCGCCTGCTCATCAGCGATGGCGGACTCACCGGCTCGCGAGGCGTCAATATGGTGGCTTCGTGCCAGCCCGTGCCGACCCTCAACGCCTGCACAGCCCTGCCCGCCAGCAACATAACCGACGACTCGTACCTGGCCTCGTGGACCGTGCCCGACGGCGAGGTGGTGGACTACTTCATCGTCACCCGCACGCGCTATGTCGGCGGCCAGCAACTGGTCGAGCAGATTGAGGCCGAGGGCACCGAAGTCGCCATAGACGGCTTCGGGCAGAGCGACAGCGAGAGCTACAGCGTGCGCTCGTACCGCCTGGGCTACACCAGCCCCGAGAGCAACGTGGTGTTCGTCAGCCACTCTGGCATCACCGGCGTCGAGGCAGACGAGCCCATAGCCGTCAGCGCCGCCGAGGGTGGACTGCTCATCGAGTGCTCGGCCCCGCAGACCGGCTGCCGCGTGCTCGACCCCTCGGGCCGCCTCGTGGCATCGCTGCCGCAGATAGGCTCCGAAACGGTCGTGCCCCTGGGTCCGGGCGTCTACTTCGTGGTCACCGACCAGTGCCGCCGCCCCGCCAGAATAATAATCTACTAACCTCCCGTGCATGAAAAAGATACTCCTGATATTTGCCATAGTCCTGTGCGCCGCCGGCATCAGCCTTGCCGACGGCGGAGGCTTCGACCCCGCCAAGCTGCAACGCCCCGACCTCGAAAAAATCAAGGCCAAGACCACTGACGAAACATCGAAATACTATTACCCCAAGCTGCTGACCAAATTTTTCGCCAACGACACGGCCATGACTGTCGAGGAGTTTCAGTATTTCTACTATGGTGCTCTATTTCAGGAGGATTACGACCCATACCGCCCGCAATACAAGCCCGAGGAATTGCAGCGCCTCGAGCCGCTGTATTACAAAGACACGCACACGCGAGCCGAAAACGAGGAGATGATCGCATACGCCAAAGCGGCCCTGGCCGATAACCCACTCGACCTGCTCCAGCTCAAGTACCTGGTCTACGCATACGAACACAACCGCAAGGACATCCTGGCACGCATCTGGAAGTACAAGCTCAACCACCTGCTGTGGGCCATAGCGGCATCGGGCACGGGCGTCGACAAGGACAACGCCTGGATAGTCGTGTACCCTCGCCACGAGTTTGACTTCCTCAACCTCTCGGGCCTGGCCGTGCAGTCGAGGGAGTTTGAAGAGCCGTATTACGAGAAGGTGTTTGTCAAGCGCCACGCTCCCCGCGACCCTGAGTATTACTACTTCAACATCCAGCCCATCCTTGAACAATACTACATCAAGCACCCCACGGAGAGATAGGCATGGCTTGGCGATTGGCTCTGATAGCGGCAACGCTGCTGGCCCTGGCGGGATGCTCGGGTTCGCAGCGCCATTTCGACGTGGACCGCAATCTCTTCCCCGTCAAGGGCATCGACGTGTCGAACCACAACGGCCCCGTCGATTTCACCCGCGCCCGGGCCGACTCCATTGACTTTGTCTACATCAAGGCCACCGAGGGCATCGAGTACAGCGACGCCATGTTTGCCCACCACCTCGAGAGCGCCAAGGCCGCCGGCATCAAGGTCGGCGCCTACCACTATTTCCGCTTCGGATCGCCCGGCCACCTGCAGGCCTACCACTTCCTCAACGCCGTGCGCGAGCACGACCTCGACCTGCCTCTGGCCATCGACGTCGAGGACTGGCTCAACGATGCCGACGTGCCCGACGCCGAGGTGCGCGAGCAGCTGCGCGTGATGGTAGACGCCCTGGCCAGCAACGGCATGCGTGTGGTAATCTACACCAACAAAGACGGTTACGCCCGATATATCGATTCCCATTTCCCCGACGCCGACCTCTGGCTCTGCTCGCTCAGCCCCGCCCCTCCGCAGGCACCGTGGGCCATATGGCAGCACAGCCACCAAGGCACCGTCGACGGCGCCTCAACCCCGGTCGACGTCAACACATTCGCCGGCTCGCGCGCCGACTTCGCCCGCTGGCTCGCCCGCTGATGCACGGGCACAAAAAAGGGTAAGCTTACTACATCGCACCGCTACGACCTCGTACCCTTGCTTCGGTCAAGACCTGGGGGATTCCGAGGGAGCTGGTCGTGTAGGACTTACCCAGCGCAAAGGTACGGCCTTTTTCTGAATTGACAAAACTTTTGTGCCGATTTTTTGCACCGCGACCATAAAAAGTGACCAAACCACAACATATCACTGCAAAAAATAAGCCTTGCGAAGATAAATATAGTGGAAATTCGAATTATTTTTTATATCTTTGCACTGGCTTATAATATTGCAAAAAATGGTAAGCGTAACCGACATAGAAAACATTATTTTCCACGGCGGAAAACTGGAAATCTCAGCCGAGGCGTACGCTAAGATGCTCGACTGCTACGAATTTCTCGAATCATTCGCCAAAGACCGCGTCATATACGGCATCAACACCGGCTTCGGCCCTATGGCACAGTGGCGTGTATCGGATGCTAACCTGAAACAACTGCAGTACAACATCATACGGAGCCATGCCACCGGAGCCGGCGAGCCCCTCGACGACGACAGCGTGCGTTCGGCCATGGTGGCCCGCGTAGGCACCTTCCTGCAGTGCCGCTCGGGCGTGCACCCCTCGGTGGTGCGCCTGCTCACGGAGTTTATCAACCGAAACATCATCCCCTACATCCCCCGCCACGGCAGCGTGGGAGCAAGCGGCGACCTGGTGCAGCTGGCCCACATAGCCCTGTGCCTGATCGGCGAGGGTAAGGTGCGCTACCACGGCCAGTGGACGCCCACCGCCCAGATGATGGCTGCAGAGGGGCTTGAGCCTATGCAGATTTACGTGCGTGAGGGCCTGTCGGTCACCAACGGCACGTCAATCATGACCGGCATCGGCGTGCTCAACTACGTCTTCGCCCGCCGACTGCTCGACTGGAGCGTGCTGGCAGCTGTGTGGATGAACGAGATAGCCTCGTCGTTTGACGACTGGATGTCGGAGCCCGAGAACGTATGCCGCCGCCAGCCCGGCCAGCAGGTCACCGCCCGCCAGATGCGAGAGCTCGCCCGCGGCAGCCAGTGCCTGCAGAAACGCGAGCATGAGCTCTACGACCCGGCCAACAACCAGGCCGACTACTTCGAGCACAAGGTGCAGGCCTACTACTCGCTGCGCTGCACCCCGCAGATACTCGGCCCGGTCTACGACACGCTCCAAAACGCTGCCGACACGCTCAACCGCGAACTCAACTCGGCCTGCGACAACCCTATAATCGACCCTGACACCCGCAACGTCTACCACGGCGGCAATTTCCACGGCGACTACATCTCGCTCGAGCAAGACAAGATGAAGATTGCCGTCACACGCCTGGCCATGACCGCCGAGCGCCAACTCAACTACCTGTGCCACGACCGCATCAACGGCATCCTGCCGCCGTTCCTCAACCTCGGCGTGCTTGGCCTCAACTACGGCATACAGGCCTGCCAGTTCACCGCCACGTCCACCACGGCCGAGTGCCAGACCCTGTCGATGCCCAACTACGTGCACAGCATCCCCAACAACAACGACAACCAGGACATCGTGAGCATGGGCACCAACTCGGCCCTGCTCTGCCGCCAGGTGATCGACAACGCCTACCAGGTGATGGCCATCCACTTCATCGCCATGGCCCAAGCCACCGACTGCCTGGGCATAGCCGACCGCCTGGCCCCGGCCACCCGCGCCGCCTACGACGCCGCCCGACAGATATGCCCCAAGTTTGTGGAGGACACGCCTTTCTACGAAGAAATCTCCAAGATGGAGAGCCACCTAAGAAACCATCCGATCAACCTCAAATAAATCATGAAGTACGCATTAGTCACCGGAGGCAGCCGCGGCATCGGACGCGCAGTGTGCCTGAAATTAGCCCAGATGGGGTATCCCGTCGTCATCAACTACGTGGCCAACGACCAGGCCGCCGAGGCCGTCAAAGCCGAATGCGAGGCCCTGGGCGCCAAGGCCGAGCTGCTGAAGTTTGACGTCAGCGATCCCCAGCAGGTGGAGAGCGCAGTTGAGGCCTGGCAGCAGGCCCACCCCGACGACTATGTGGCCGTGCTGGTCAACAACGCTGGCATCCGCCGCGACAACATGATGATCTTCATGCAGAACGACGAGTGGCACACCGTGCTCGACACCACGCTCAACGGATTTTTCTACCTCACCCGCCGCCTGCTCAAAGACATGCTCACCAAGCGCTGGGGACGCGTCATCAATATGGCCTCGCTCTCCGGCCTCAAAGGCCTGCCCGGCCAGGCCAACTACTCGGCTGCCAAGGCCGCGCTCATCGGCGCCACCAAGGCGCTGGCGCAGGAGGTGGCCGTGCGCAAGGTGACGGTCAACGCCATCGCTCCGGGCTTCATCGACAGCGACATGACGCGCGACCTGCCCAAGGACGAGCTCAAGAAGATGGTGCCCATGGGCCGATTCGGCAAAGCCGAGGAGGTGGCCGCCCTGGCCGGCTTCCTGGCCAGCGACGAGGCCGCCTACATCACCGGCCAGGCCATCTCGATCAACGGAGGCCTTTATTAGCCCCGGCAAAAATTTGACAATTTGACAACTTGACAATAAAAAATAAATGAGCAAAAGAGTAGTCATCACCGGCATGGGCATCTGGTCGTGCCTGGGAACAAGCATAGATGAAGTCAAGGACTCGCTGTACCACGGCAAGTCGGGCATCGTTTTCGACCCCGAGCGCCTCGAGTACGGCTACCAGTCGGCCCTGACCGGCAAGGTGGCCCGCCCCGTGCTGAAGGGCGTGCTCGACCGCCGCGTGCGCGCCGGTCTCCCCGAGGAGGCCGAGTACGCCTTCGTGGCAGGCAAGCAGGCCTTCGACATGGCCGGCGTCGACGCCGACTATCTGGCGCACAACGAGGTTGGCCTCATCTTTGGCAACGACTCCTCGGCTGAGCCCGTCATCAAGTCGGCCAACATTATGGCCGAGAAGCACGACTCGGCTCTCATCGGCTCGGGCCTGATATTCCAGTCGATGAATTCGACGGTGACGATGAATCTCAATACCATATTCGGCCTGCGCGGCGTAAGCTTCACCGTCAGTGCCGCCTGCGCCAGCGGCTCACACTCGATCGGCCTGGCCTACCTGCTGATCAAGAGCGGCTTGCAGGATATGATTCTGGCCGGCGGCGCTCAGGAGACCAACCATTACTCGATGGCTTCGTTCGACGCCCTCAACGCGTTCTCAAAGCGCATGGACGAGCCCACCCGCGCCTCGCGTCCCTTCGACCGCGACCGCGACGGCCTCATCCCCAGCGGCGGCGCTGCTGCCGTGGTGCTTGAGGAATACGAGCACGCCGTGGCTCGTGGCGCCAACATCCTGGCCGAAGTGGTCGGCTACGGCTTCTCGTCAAACGGCGGCGGCATCTCGCAGGCCAGCGACGACGGCTCAATCATCGCCATGCAGCGCGCCCTCGACGACGCCGGCATCGCAGCCGACCAAGTAGACTACATCAACGCCCACGCCACCTCCACGCCCCAGGGCGACATGTACGAAGCCAAGGCCCTGCAGCGCCTATTCGGCGGCAAGAAGGCGCTGATCAGCAGCACCAAGTCGCTCACCGGCCACGAGTGCTGGATGGCCGGCGCCAGTGAAATCGTGTACTCGCTCATCATGATGGGCAACGACTTCGTGGCCGGCAACGCCAACTTTGAAAACCCTGACCAGTACAGCGCCGGCCTCAACATCACGCCCGTGGCCGTAGACATGCCCGTCAACGTAGTGCTCAGCAACTCGTTTGGCTTCGGCGGCACCAACAGCGCACTGGTAATCAAAAAGATATAAGCCCATGCACCTATCCAAGGCACTAAAAGAGAAATATACCAAGGAACAGCTTTCGGCTCGTGACGCCCAGCGCCTGGCTGAGTTCATCGCCTGGGGTCCGGTCGTGTTCCAGGCCTCGCGCTCGATGCTCAAGCTCGGCATCCTCGACATGCTGCGCGACAGCGACCAGGGCATGACCATTGACGAAGTGGCCGAGCGCGCCGGCATCTCGCCTTACGCCGCCACCGTGCTGCTCGAGGCCTCGCTCTCGATCGGCACCGTGCTCGTCGACCCCGATACCGACCGCTTCTCGCTGGCCAAGGCCGGATGGTTTCTCATCACCGACAAGGCCACCCGCGCCAACATGGACTTCAACCACGATGTCAACTACATAGGCTGGCACCGCCTGCAAGATGCCCTGCTTGAGGGCCGCCCCGCAGGCCTGGAGCACTTCGGCTCGTGGCCCACGATTTACGAGGGCCTGTCGCAGCTGCCTGCCGACGTGCAGCGCAGTTGGTTCGGCTTCGACCATTTCTACAGCGACGGCTCGTTCGACCAGGCGCTCGAGATAGTCTTCGGCCGCCATCCGCGCACTCTGCTCGACGTGGGCGGCAACACCGGACGCTGGGCCAGCCGCTGCGTGGCCTACGACCCTGACGTGCAGGTCACCATCCTCGACCTGCCGCAGCAGATCGAGATGATGCGCAAGGCCACCGACGGCATGCCGGGCGCCGACCGCATCCACGGCCATGGCATCAACCTGCTCGACCCCGACGCAGCCTTCCCCGCAGGCAGCTGGGACGCCATCTGGATGAGCCAGTTCCTCGACTGCTTCTCCGAGCCTGAGATCGTGTCGATCCTGCGCCGTGCCGCCCGAGTGATGGGCCCCGACAGCCGACTCTACATCATGGAGACACTTTGGGACCGCCAGCGCTTCGAGCCGGCCACCCTGTGCCTGACTATGACGAGCCTGTATTTCACCGCCCTAGCCAACGGCAACAGCCGCATGTACCACAGCGAGGTGATGGAGCGCCTGGTGCGCAAGGCCGGCATGGAGGTCGAGACCATCCACGACGGTCTGGGCCAAGGCCACAGCATTATGGTGTGCCGACTCCCGGAAATGGAAAATTGAAAATGGAGAATGGAGAATTGAAAATTCCTATCCGATTACTCTGATTACTCTAATAACTCTAATAATACCCCCTCTATGACACGCGAAGAAATAGAAGAAAAAGTTAAGCTCTTCCTCATCGAAGACCTTGAAATCGAAGAAGACAAGATCAAGCCTGAGGCCACCCTGCGCGACGACATCGGCATCGACAGCCTCGACTTCGTCGACATCGTTGTGATCGTCGAAAAGAACTTCGGCTTCAAGATCAAGCCCGAGGAGATGGCCGGCGTCACCACCCTCTCGCAATTCTGCGACTACATTCAGTCCAAGGTCGGCTAATCCGCCCGCAACCGCATGGCCGAGACCTTGGAACACAAGCAATGGCAGGGTACAACCGATGGCCCGCAGTTTCTGCACCGGGCCATCATCCCTGTGATGCGCTGGACGCCGCTTTGGCTGCATTACAGCGTGCTGGTGTTCTATGTGCTTGGCTATCTCACGTTCAGCCCCAAGAGCCGGCGGGTCACCTACCAGTTTTTCCGCCAAGCGATGGGCTGGGGCCGCTTCAAGTCGATGCTGGGCGTACTGAAAAACCATTTCAGATTCGGCCAGATCATCACCGACCGCTTTGCCAAGTACGCCGGCAAGAAGTTCAACATCACGGTCGAAGGCCGTGAGATATTTGACAACTTGGCCGAAAAGCCCGGCTGCTTCATGGTCATCAGCTCGCACACCGGCTGCTACGAGATGGCCGGCTACTCGCTGACGTCGACCAAGAAGCGCATCAACACCGTGTCATACGGCAAGGAGGTGAAGTCAATCATGGACAACCGCCGCGAGCAGTTCGCCGTGACGGGCACCAACATGATATTCGTCAACGACGACATGTCGCACCTGTTCGAAATCAACAATGCCCTGCGCCGCGGCGAGGTGGTGAGCATCCCCGGCGACCGCCTCTTCGGCTCGACCAAGTACATCGTGTGCGACTTCTTCGGCCGCCCCGCCAAGTTCCCGCGCGGCCCGTTCGCCACGGCCGCCCAGCGCGGCGCCCCGGTGATCACCGCGTTTGTGATGAAAGGCCGCTACCGCGACTACCACATGGTGGTGCGCTCGCTCACCGACGGCCTGCCTGACGGACTCAGCCGCGCCGAACTCGAGCAGACCATCGCGCAGAATTTCGCCTCGGCCCTCGAAGCCGAACTAAGAAAGTATCCAACCCAATGGTTTAACTACTATGACTTCTGGGAATAATCCTATACCCGACTGCGCCGCCCTCGACGTGCTCACGCTGCTGCCCCAGCGGCCCCCGATCGTAATGATTGACCGCCTGGCCAGTTGCGAGCCCGCAAGTTCGCGCAGCGAATTGGCCGTCAGGGCCGACAACATATTTTGCGACCCCGAGGGCCGGTTCACCGCCTTTGGCATGATGGAGAACATCGCCCAGACGTGCGCCGCCCATATTGGATACTGCAACCTAATCTCGGGCCAGCCCATACGCCTGGGCTTCATCGGCGCCATGCGCCACGCCCGCGTGCTGCGCCTGCCCCGCGTGGGCGAGCGGTTGAGCACGCAGATCGACGTGCTCGAGGACGTGTTCGGCATGATGCTCGTGGCCGCCACCATCAAGGTTGACGGCGAGACCGTGTGCGAATGCGAAATGAAAATAGCCCTTAGCGGCATCGTGGCCCAGAACTGACTATGAGAAAAAAGACTAAAGACGAAGGCAAGACGCTGAAAGCCAGCTGCGAGTTCACCCCGAGGTTTTCCGAGGTGGACTCGATGAACATTGTATGGCACGGCTCTTACCCGCTCTATTTCGAAGACGCCCGCGAGGCGTTCGGCCGCAAGTACAACCTCGGCTACCTCACCATCTTCGACAACGGATACTACGCCCCGCTCGTGGAGATGACCTACGAGTTCAAGAGCCCGGCGGTGTACGGCATGCAGTGCCGCGTCGACATCACCTACCACGCCACCGAGGCCGCTAAGATTGTGTTCACCTACGAGATACGCAACCGCGACACCGAGGAACTGCTGGCCACGGGCCGCACCGTGCAGGTGTTTATGGACCGCGACTACCATCTGGTGTGGCTCAACCCCGAATTCTACCAAAAATGGAAAGAGGCCAACGGCCTGATTTAATGATATGATAGGAGTATTGGCTGACAACATCTACTCGCCTCTGGGCAGCACGTCGGAGCAGAACTACAGCGCCGTCAAAAGCGGTGCCACGGGCCTGCGCACTGCCGATGCGTTTGGCTTGGGCCAGCCAATCACGGCTTCGCTCTTCCCCGACGGCCAAGTCGACGCCGACTTCGACGCCATCACCGCAGACTGCGACATGACGAAATTTGAAAAAATGCTCGTCATATCCATCACCGACGCGCTAAGCCGATGCCAAGTCGATGCCTCCAGCCCGCGCACTCTGTTCGTCATCTCCTCCACAAAGGGCAACGTCGACCTGATCGACCGCCCAGGCTTCGACTCCAGCCTGGCGGCCTCGGCAGAAAAGATTGCCCGACATTTCGGCAACCCTAATACGCCCGTGGTGGTGTCAAACGCCTGCATATCGGGCGTCAATGCTCAAATCGTAGCCATGCGCCTGCTGCAGTCCGGGCAGTACGACCACGCAATCGTGGCCGGAGCCGACGCCCAGTCGCGATTCATCGTGTCGGGCTTCCTGTCGTTCAAGGCTCTTAGCCCAGACGAGTGCCGACCCTTCGACGCCGACCGCATAGGCCTCAACCTCGGCGAGGCCGCGGCCACCATCATATACTCGGCCCGGCCCCTGGCCGACGGCTGGAACCTCGCCGCAGGAGCCGTGCGCAACGACGCCAACCACATCTCCGGTCCATCGCGCACTGGCGAGGGATGTTACCGCGCCCTCCAAACCATCACCCAAGGCGTTGACCCCGAGGAGATAGCACTGGTCAACGTCCACGGCACTGCCACGCCCTACAACGACGAGATGGAGTCAATCGCCCTCGACCGCGCCGGCCTCGCCTCGCGCCCGGTCAACGCCCTCAAAGGCTACTTCGGCCACACGATGGGCGCCGCAGGCATCCTCGAGACCATCATGTCGATGCATTCGCTCGCCGACGGCACCATCCTCGGCACCAGAGGCTTCGGCTCGACCGGCACCACCCGCACCGTCAACATCGACGCAGCCAACCGTCCCGCCTCCGGCAGCGCATTCATCAAGATGCTCTCCGGCTTCGGCGGCTGCAACGCCGCCATCCTCATGCGCCACGGCGCTCCGACTGAGTCCTTTGTGTCAGGTGCTTGCGCCCGAGCCACATCCCACACCGTAAAAATCACCCCCGACGGCGCCTGGGTCGACGGCGAGCCGCTGCTAACCACTGCCACCGGGGCCGACCTCATCACCGAACTTTACCGCGCTTACGTCAAGGACTATCCCAAATACTTCAAGATGGACCCGCTGAGCCGCCTGGGCTTCGTGGCCAGCGAACTGCTGCTGCAAAAATGCCCCGAGGCCGAAGCCGACGATTCGCGCGCCATCATACTGGCCAACCGCACCGCGTCGCTCTGCAACGACCTGTGCTACCAGGCCACCATCTCTGACGACAACTATTTCCCGTCGCCGGCTCTGTTCGTCTACACGCTGCCCAACATCGTGACCGGCGAAATAGCCATACGCAACAAATATTACGGCGAGACGACGTTCTACGTCCTCCCCTCGGTCGACGAAGCCCAGATCAAAAGCCTCGTAGAGGCCTCGATGCAGGACCCGGCCACGCGCTCGGCTATCGCAGGATGGCTCGAATGCCCCTCGGCCGACGACTTCCTCGCCGAACTCACCCTATACGAAAAATCAACAAATCCAGCATAATACACTATGGACAATCTCGTTAAAGAACTTAAGGAAGAAATCATAAAGGTGCTCAACCTCGAGGACATCACCCCCGAAGACATCGACGAAACCGCACCCCTCTTTGGCGAAGGCCTCGGCCTCGACTCTATCGACGCGCTCGAACTCATCGTGATGCTCGAGAAGAACTACGGCATCAAGCTCGAAGATCCCGCCAAGGGCAAGGAAATCTTCCAGTCAATCAACGTAATGGCCGACTACGTGGCCAACAACCGCAAAAAGTGAGCCGCCAGCGGCAAATAGTCGTCACAGGCATTGGAGCCTTGTCGGCCATCGGCAACTCGCCCGAGCAGATGCTCTCCGCGCTGATGGACCGCCGCTCGGGCGTGGGCCCGATTGAGCACCTGCTCACCGCCCACCACGAGTTCCCCTGCGGCGAGGTCAAGCTCACCAACGAGCAGATGGTCAACCTCCTGGGCCTGCCGGCCGAGGGGGCGTACACGCGTACGTTCCTGATCGGTGCCCTGGCCCTGCGTCAGGCTGTCGGCATGGCCGGCTTGAAGCCAGAGGAGTTGCCGAAGTGCGGCTTCATCAACGGCACCACCGTCGGCGGCATGGACAAGAGCGAACTGTACTACACCGACTTCCGCACCACGCTCGACCACCGGGAGTACATCGCCACTCACGACTGCGGCGCCTGCTCCGACATGATAGCCGAGCAGGCCGGACGCTTTGCCTTCGTCACTACTCTCAGCACGGCCTGCTCGTCAGCGGCCAACGCCATTATCCTTGGCGCCAATATGATTGAGGCAGGAGAGTGCGATATGGTCGTGGCCGGAGGCAGCGAGTGCATCACCAAGTACCATCTCAACGGGTTCAACACCCTCAAAATCCTCGACACCGAGCAGTGCCGCCCGTTTGACCGCGACCGCGCAGGCATCAACCTGGGCGAAGGCGCGGCGTTCATCGTAATCGAGACCGCCGAAAGCGCGGCCCGGCGCGGCGCCACGCCCCTGTGCGCCCTCAGCGGATGGGGCAACGCCTGCGACGCATTCCACCAGACAGCCACCTCGCCCGAGGGCGAAGGCGCCTACCTGGCCATGCGCAAGGCCCTGGAGATGTCCGGGCTCAACCCCGCCGACATCGCCTACGTCAACGCCCACGGCACCGGCACGATCAACAACGACGAGACCGAAGCCGTCGCCCTGTCACGCATCTTCTCCCAATCCTCCCAACAATCCCACCCCTGGATTTCATCGACCAAGTCCTACACCGGCCACACCACCAGCGCATCGGGCTCAATCGAGTCAGTGATCTGCATCCTGGCCATGCAGCACGGCTTCGTGCCAGCGAGCCTGGGTCTGAGCAACCCTATAGCCGACGGCCAGCTGAGCTTTGCCCCGACTGAGGTACTCCGCCAGCCGCTCAACCACGTGATGTGCAACTCGTTTGGCTTCGGCGGCAACGATTCATCGCTGATTTTCAGCAAGACGGCATCAGAGGTATCAGAGGTATCAGAGGCATCAGAGCCATCAGATATCTTCATTGAGGCCGCCGAGCAGATCTCATGCCAGGCGCCGCTGTCGGAGGAGTGGATGACAGAGCCCGCCACGCCCGCCGTGCCCTACCAGCGCAGCACCGACCCCAACTTCCGCGACTTCTTCCCGCCCCTGGTGGCCCGCAAGATGGGACGACTGATCAAGCGCGCCGTGGTGACGTCGCTCCGCGCCATTGAGCACTCGGGCATCGCCATGCCCGAGGCCATCGTCACTGGCACCGGCCTGGGATGCGTCGAAAACACCGAGGCATTCCTCACTGCCCTCACCGACCACGGCGAGGAACTGCTGCAGCCCACGCAGTTTATGCAGTCGACCCACAACACTATCGGCTCGATGATTGCCATACACACCGGCAACCACGGTTACAACGCCACCTACTCACAGAAATCGGCCTCGATGGAGAGCGCCCTGCTCGACGCTTACGAGCAGATGCGCCTCGGAGCCATCGACAGCGCCCTGGTGGGCGCCCATGACGAAGTGACGCCCACGTACTACACTCTGCTTGAGAAGACTGGCTACGTTGGCGCCGAGGGTCAGACGCCCTGTTGCGAGGCTTCGGTGTCGATCATGCTTGGCCGCGAAGAGAAAGGCAGCCTATGCCGCCTCGACAGCGTGAGGATGGCCCACCGCCCAACAAAGGAGGATCTATTTGCCATCGTCAGCCAGAGCGTGCCCGACGTGGTGATGCTCGGCCTGAACGGCAACGAAGCCAACGACCGCCCCTACGCCGACATCCTCTGCCTGCTGGGCGACGTCAGCATCCCCGCCGCGCAGTACAAATCGGTGTTCGGCGAGTGCTATTCGGCTTCGGGTCTCGGACTCTACGCCCTGGCCCACTGCCTCGACCGAGGCATCGTCCCAGCCCACATGAGCCTTACCGGCAAGGAGATAACCGGCATCAAGTCGGCTCTGCTCATCAACCACTCCGACGGGCTCAACTTTACGTTTGTCAAACTGAGCAAATAACCCCCACCAATGCAACTACTCGACAGCCTTTACCGCATAGAAAGCGAGGACGCCGCCGCCGGCAAAGCCACCTATGGCATAGTCCTCGATGCCGGCCACCCCATCTACGCCGGACATTTCCCCGGCAACCCCATCACGCCGGGAGTGGTGATACTGCAGATCATAAGCGAACTGGCCGAGCGCGCGCTTGGCCGCCCACTGCAAGTCAAGGAGTTTGTCAACGTCAAGTACCTGTCGGTGCTCTCGCCCGTGGAGCATCCCCACGCCACAGTCGACCTCCAGCTCGCCGAGGCCGGCGACCAGGTCAAGGCCAAGGCCGCAATCACGGCCGACGGCACCCCAATGTCAAAAGTATCCGTAATATATGAGTAAGCGCCCCGTACATCCAGCCCGCATCTGCGTCGTCATACCCACGTACGACAACGCCGGTACGGTCGTGGACGTCATCGAGCGCACTCGCCCTCATATCAAAGATATCATCGTGGTCGACGACGGTTCGACCGACTCCACCGCCGCCCTGCTGCGTCAGGCCGGCGACATCACTGTTGTCACTCACGAACGCAACCGGGGCAAGGGCCGCGCCCTGCTCTCAGGCTTCGCCAAAGCCCGCGAGCTAGGCTTTGACTGCGTCATCACCATCGACGCTGACGGCCAGCATTACCCCGAGGATCTGCCTCTGTTTATAGAAGCCGCCCAGAAGATGCCCGGCACCATCATCGTTGGCAGCCGAGGCTTCGGCCACAAGAATATGGCTGCCAAGAGCAAGTTTGCCAACAAGTTCTCCAACTTCTGGTTCGCCTTGCAGACCGGCATACGCCTGCCCGACACACAGACAGGATACCGCCTCTACCCCCTGGACGAGCTCCACGGCCTGGGGCTGATCACCTCGCGCTACGAGTCGGAACTCGAACTGATGGTCTATGCCGCCTGGCATGCCGTGCCGGTGCGCCCGATCGACGTGCGCGTGCACTACCCCAAGCCCGAGGAGCGCGTGTCGCACTTCCGTCCGGGCCTCGACTTCACCCGCATCAGCCTGCTCAACACCGGGCTCACGCTCGCCGCCCTTGTATACGGCTACCCCTGCAAACTCATCTGCTCACTGGCCCGCAGGAGGAGGGAGCGCCAATGAAGGGACTGCTGAAACGGGCCTGGTCGGCCATAGAAATCACGATGCTCACGGGGGCGTTCATCATCTGCTTCGTGGTGATATTCGTACTCATGTTCTTCGGCCAGCTGGCCTGCCTGATCTACTTCTCCACCCACAAGGCCACCGACAGCCGCAAACTCGGACTGCACCGCATCATGCAGCGCACCCTGCGCGCGATTATGACCCACCTGCCCGGCGTGAAGGTGACCGTAACCAACCCCACGGGCGAGGACTTCACCCGCCCGGCCATGATCGTGCCGAACCATCAGTCGTACCTCGACCTGCCGTGCATGATCATGCTCACCCCCCACGTGATAATCATGGCCAAGAAGTGGGTGACTCGCAATCCGCTGTACGGCCTGATGATACACTATGCCGACTACATCTCGAGCAGCACTGACCGCATCGAGAACATGCGCAAAATCGGCCAAATGGCCCAAAAGGGCTACTCCACCATCATATTCCCCGAGGGCACGCGATCTCGCACAGGCCGTCTGGGCCGCTTCCACCGCGGCGCCTTCGAGGCCGCCCAGCAGCTCGGACTCGACATCGTGCCTGTGGCCATCAAGGGCGCGCGCGACGTGATGCCCCGAGGGTCGTTCTGCCTGCGCCCAGGCACCATCGACATCGAAATCCTGCCCCGCATACCCTACGACCCGCAGGCCGCATACGCCCAGACGTGCCGCCAGGCCAAAGACATCATACAACAAGCACTCTCTAACACCCCCTCCCATCCATGAGCAAAGTCGTAATCATAGGCAGCGGCCTCGGAGGCCTGTCGTGCGGACTGATACTGGCCCGCAACGGCCACGAGGTGACCATCCTCGAGCAGGGCGTGCAGCCCGGCGGATGCCTGCAATGCTTCTCGCGCCGAGGCGCCAAGTTCGAGACCGGCATGCACTTCATCGGCTCGATGCGCCCGGGAGAACCGGCCTACCGCCTGCTCAAATACATGGGAGTTGACGACCTGCCCCTGTCGCAGCTCGACCCCGACGGATTCGACGTGGTGTCAATAGCCGGCAAAAGGTACAAGATAGCCAACGGCCGCGAGAAGTTTGTCGAGACGCTTGCCGCCGACTTCCCCGACCAAAGGGAAAACCTCGAGCGGTACTACGATACGGTGCGCTCGTTCTCCGAGGCATCCAACCTCCACTCGCTCAAGCCCATCGACAGCAGCAACGGCGAAATCTCTGAATTCCTGCTGCGCAGCGTCGACGACATCATAAGCTCGATAATAACCGACCCCAAGCTGCAGAACGTACTGGTAGGTGAGCTCCCGCTCTACGCCGGTGCCAAGGGCAAGACGCCATTCTCGACCCACGCATTCATCATGGATTTCTACAGCCAGGGCGCCTACCGCATCGTCGGCGGCAGCGACGCGCTGACCGAGAAGATGCTCGAGCGGCTCAGCTCGCTCGGCGGCAAGGTGCTGACGCGCACCCCGGCAGCCGAGATCGTATGCGACGACACCCGCGCCACGGGCGTGCGCTCGGCTTCGGGCGAGTTTTTCCCCGCCGACCACGTCATCTCGACCATCCACCCCACGGCCACGATGGCGCTGATAAAGTCGCACCTTATACGCCCGGCATTCCGCCACCGCATCGAGCGCCTGCCCAACTCGGTGGGCAGCTTCGCGGTGTACATCAAGTTCAAGCCCGAGGCGATGCCGTACATGAATTACAATTTCTTCGGCTACCGCACCGAACAGGTGTGGGACTGCCAGTTCTGCACGCCCGAGGAATGGCCCAAGTCGTACCTGTACATGCACATGTGCCACGAGGACGGCGCCAAGTGGGCATCGTCGGCCATGGCGCTGACATACATGGGCATGGACGAGCTCCAGCCCTGGCTCGACACCAAGGTGGGCCGTCGCGGCAAGGACTACGAGGAGTTCAAGCGCCGGAAGACCGAGCGCCTGCTCGACGAGGTGGAGAAAGATTTCCCCGGCCTGCGCCAGGCCATCGACAGCGTGTACACGTCCACTCCCCTCACCTACCGCGACTACACCGGCATCATCGACGGCTCGCTCTACGGCGTGGCCAAGGACGTGACAAACCTCAACGAGACTCGCGTCTCGCACCGCACGCGCATTCCCAACCTGCTGCTGGCCGGCCAGAGCATCAACTCGCACGGCCTGCTGGGCGTAATGGTGGGCTCGGTGGTGGCATGCTCGTTCATACTTTCTTCCGGAGAGGTTATCCGGCAAATCGAAGAAGCAAATGGAGACAACAAAAAATAAGGCAATTATCATCGGTGGCGGCCTTGGAGGCCTGTTCACCGGCGCCATCCTCGCCAAGGAGGGATGGGACGTGGAGGTGCTCGAAAAGAACCGCACCATAGGCGGCGGATTGCAGTCGTTTCGCCGCTGGGGCATGAGCTTCGACACCGGCATGCACATGCTCGTTGGCTTCGAGCCTGGCGGCAACCTCGACAAGATTTGCTCATACCTCGGCGTGCTCGACCGCATCGAGATGCGCAAGGTCGACGACGACTGCGCCGACGAGATCACCTGCGCCGCCACGGGCAAGACCTACCGCGTGGCTCAGGGACGCGAGGCATTTATCGAGTCGCTGGCCCGCGAGTTTCCCGACGAGCGCGAGGGTCTGGAGCGCTACGTCGACCACGTGTACGCCATCACCGACCAGGTGGGACTCTTCTACCTGCGCCCCTACGACTACGACAGCTGGCAGATGATCGGCGACGACTTCACCATCCCCGCCGACGAGTTCATCGCCATGTACATCAAGGACAAGCACCTGCGCGACTTGCTCTCGCTGCGCTCGCCCCTGTTTGACGGACGCGTGGGCGAGACCCCGGCCTACGTGCACTCCATCATCAACACCCTCTACATCGACGGCGCGCGCCGGTTCGTGGGCCCGAGCCAGCAACTGGCCGACGCCTTGGCACAGGTTATCGAGGAGAACGGCGGCAAGGTGCTGGCCGGCGCCGAGGTCAAGGAGGTGGAGGTCGAGGGCAAGCGCATCACCGCCGTGGTCACCGCCGACGGCGAGCGCCACACGGCCGACGCCTACATCTCGGCCATCCACGTGGGCTCGATGCTCGACCTCATGCCCGAGCACGCTTTCACCAAGGCTTACCGCAAGCGCATCGACGCCATCCCCAACACCTGCTCAGCCTTCACCATCTTCATCAAACTGAAGCCCAACATGATACCGTACATCAACCACACCACATACGTCAAGCGCCACGACGAGTCGGTGTTCGACCTCGGCGGCCCGCAGGACTGGCCCCAGGGATTGATGTACATGACTCCCGCCCAGCCCGGCCAAGGCGAGTGGGCCGACCGCATGGTGATCACCGCCCCTATGACGTGGGACCAGATAGCCCCCTGGGAGAATACCAAGCACGGCCATCGCGGCGGCGACTACCTGAAATGGAAGGACGAGCACACCCAGCGCCTGATCGACCTGGCATGCGTGTCGCTGCCCAACCTGCGCGACGCCATCGCCGAAGTCGAGGGCAGCTCGCCCCTCACCGTGCGTGACTACTACGGCGCACGCGAAGGCGCCATCTACGGCTACCGCAAGGACTGCCGCGACATCATGCTCTCGCACATCGCCCCGGTCACCAAGGTACAAAACCTCTACTACACGGGCCAGTGCCTCAACCTGCATGGCATCTGCGGCGTGCCCCTGACGGCCATCGTCACCGCCGAGATACTACTGGGACGAAACTACGTAATCAACAAGATAAACCAACATTACGAGGCGACCGCCGCCAAGGCCTGACCCTCGGCCTCATACTTGCAATATGGAGACAATAAAACTTAAGCTGATTTATCCCCGCTGGGAAAAACTCAGAGGACAAACCACATTCAATCTCCCCCCTCACGGCCCGGTAGCCTTCGCCGCCTGCCTGCCCGAGTGGGTCGACATATCTTTCACCGACGAGAACGTCGAGGACATCAACTTTGACGAGCCATGCGACCTGGTGGCCGTGTCGATGATGCTCAGCACGCAAGTTAAGCGCGGCTGGGCCATCGCCGAGGAGTTTCAGAAGCGAGGCAAAAAGGTGATCACCGGCGGCATATCCGCCATGCTCCACGCCGAGGACAACGTCAACCACTTCGACAGCGTGTTTCTGGGCGAGGCCGAGGGCCGCATGGAACAGGTACTCGCTGACTGGAAAGAGGGCAAGCTCAAGAAGGTGTACAACTTCATGCTCCAGTTCCCGCCCATCGAGTCGGTCGGCCCCTGCCGCCGCGACCTCTACAAGCGCGAGCTCTACAACCATAAAGGCGTGCCCATGGTCGACCTCTTCCACGCATCGCGCGGCTGCCGATTCAGCTGCTATCCCTGCGCCGTGAGCTACCTGGGCGGCCGCGTGTTCCGTCCGCGCCCCGTCGACAAGGTAGTCGAGGACATGGCCGCGATTGACAACAACCGCCTCTTCATCGTCGACAACTCACTGGCACAGAATAAGGAGTGGGAGAAAGAACTGTTCCGTGCCATAGCCCCGCTCAAGAAAAAGTGGATAAGCCACACCATCGAGGACGATCCCGAGGTGCTCGACCTTGCCGCCAAGGCCGGCGCGTGGTACGTATACCAGGCCGTCTACGACACCAGCGACTATATCAAGGAGCGCGTAAAGCGTTACCATGACTATGGCATCGGCGTAGAGGGCACAATCCTGCTCGGCGTCGACAACCAGACCGAGGACGATATCAAGCGCCTGATTGACTTCCTGGGCGAAATCGACCTCGACCTGGCCGAGTTCACCGTCATGACCCCCTTCCCCCACACCAAGGGCTACGACGACCTGCTGCGCCAGGGCCGCATCTTCGACTTCGACTGGAATCACTACAACGCCGGCCAGGTCGTGTTCCAGCCCAAGCACATGAGCCCCGAGCGCCTGCAAGAGCTCTACGACTATGCCTGGAAGAGTTTCTACGCCTCTGAGAGCCAGGAGCAAAAGATGTTCAAACTCTTCTGCCAGGTGGCTCTGCGCGAGATGAACGAGGGCACCTACCGCCCCCGCGACCGCCGATTGGCCAACTACAGCTTCGGCAAGAAAGTGGAGCGCAACATCAAACATTAATCTCCGAGAAATGAAAGTACCCAAGGAATATTACGACGAAATCTTCGAGTTCAAGGGGCAGTGGGACATGCCCTCGTCGTGCGGCCTGAAAATCAGGACTATCGACGGCGTCACCTACGTGCTCGCCGTGGAGCTTTACCAGGACAACCCCGGCACGTCGGTCACTTACGCCGGCCGATCGCTCGCCGAGCAGATATGCCAGGCCAAGGGCCTCGACATCGACAAGATAACGTTTGTCGAATGCAACCCCGACACCAACTCCAAACTGTCGTTTTACGGTGAGATGTGCTTCGCTGTCGACTTCAACGCCGACCCTGCCCACAAGTACACCCAACTCTCGCCCGAGCAAGCCAAGCGCATCATCAGCGCTCAGTAACCACCTAACCCATTACCGCCATCGCTACCGACACTAAGGCGCGTCGCTTCGCGCCAATCAACATATGGGCCGGCACGTCCGTCAAGGCCCGTGTCACCCTCACACCCTACCTCCCCGCCCCCGAGCACAACACGGGCGTGGGCGTGATTGTGTGCCCCGGCGGCAGCTACTTCTGGCTCGACCCCTACTGCGAGAGCGTCAAGGTGGGCCGGTGGCTGCAGAGCCTTGGCATCGCCGCGTTCGTGCTGCGCTACCGCACGGCCGGATTCTGGGCATTCGCCAGCTATTACCGCCTGCTCACCGGGCAGATGACCTTCCCCGGCCCCATACAGGACGCCCAGCGCAGCATCCAGCTGCTGCGTGCCAACGCCGACCGCTACGGCATCGATCCCGACCGCCTGGGCATCATGGGCTTCTCGGCCGGCGGCCACCTGGCCGTGCACGCCGCCGAGCGCCACGACGTCGACTATCTCGCCTCGCTCGGCATCAAGGCCGACCAGCCGCTTGGCCCATCGTTCTGTGTGTCGCTCTATCCCGTGGTCACCCTCACCGACGAACGGTACGTGCACCACCGCTCGCGCCGCGCCATCATGGGCGAGCGGTTCTCCGCAGAGGCAGCCCTAGGCGACTCGCTGTCGCTCGAACGCCACGTCCGCGCCGACCTGCCGCCCATCTTCCTGGCCAACTGCGTCGACGACCCCATCGTTAAATACCAGAACTCTGAGCTGCTCCACGCCGCCCTCACGTCGGCCGGCGCCCCGCACACCTACATCCAGTACCGCACAGGCGGCCACGGATTCGGCGCCAGCGACAGCCACGGCACCGAGGAGTGCCGCCAGTGGAAAGACGCATTCATATCCTGGCTCAAAGACAATAAAATACTTGACAATCAATGAATCACACCGACATTGATATAGAGTTTCAAAGTCCAGAGGCCATACGCCTGCTGCAAGAAGAGAAATTGCGCCAGGCCATCGCCTATCTGGCCGAACACTCGCCGTATTACCAGTCGATGTTTGCCGAGCACGGCATCGACCCCGCATCGATAAAGACCATCGACGACCTGCAGCGCCTGCCGTTCACCGAGAAGCGCGACCTGCAACTGCGCAACGCCGATTTCCTGTGCGTGCCCCGCGAGAAAGTCGTCGACTACATCACCACCTCCGGCACCCTCGGCGACCCCGTCACCTTCTGCTGCACCGAGAGCGACCTGCAGCGCCTGGCCTATAACGAGAAGAAATCTTTCGAGTGCGCCGGCCTGCGTCCCGGCTCCATCGTGCAGCTGATGACCACCCTCGACAAGCGGTTTATGGCCGGACTGGCCTATTTCCTCGGCATCCGCGAACTCGGAGCCAGCGTCATACGCGTCGGCAACGGCATCCCCGAACTCCAGTGGGACACCATACGCCGCATCAAGCCCGACACCATCATGTGCGTGCCGTCGTTCATCCTGCGCCTCATACAGTACGCCGAGGACAACGGCATTGACTACCGCGCCAGCAGTATTCGCCGCATCATCGGCATCGGCGAGAGCCTGCGCGAGCAGGATTTCTCACTCAACCTCCTGGGCAAGCGCATCAAGGAGAAATGGGACGTCGAGCTCTTCGCCACATACTCGTCTACCGAGATGAGCGCCACCTTCAGCGAGTGCTGCCACGGGCTCGGCGGACACGTGCACCCCGAACTCATCATCGTCGAAATCATTGGCGACGACAACCTCCCCGTGCCCGACGGCGAGTACGGCGAGGTGGTGGTCACCACCCTCGGCGTCGAGGGCATGCCCCTGCTCCGATTCCGCACCGGCGACATCGCCGCCAAGCGCACCGAGCAATGCCCCTGCGGCCGCAACTCCTACCGCCTCACCCCGCTCGTAGGCCGCAAAAATAATATGATCAAGCTCAAAGGCACCACCCTCTACCCGCCGGCCATCAACGACGTGCTCGACAACACAGCCTACGTCGATGCCTACCAGGTGGTAGTCACCGAGAGCGAAGCGGGCACCGACGACGTGCTCGTGCGCATCAGCCTCAAGCCCGCCGCCGCCCACGACCAGGCCGACACCCTGGTCAAAGACCTCAAAGACCGATTCCGCTCCCGCATCCGCGTGGCCCCGCGCATCGAAATCGTCGACCCCGCCCTCCTCGCCTCCCAAGTGATGCCCCCCAAAAGCCGCAAGCCCATCAAATTCCTCGACCTTCGCCACCATCAATAATCCACAAACTGATGGCAACACCTCCATTCATCGTATCAGCAGAGGCTATCAACCTGATAGCGGAAATATCCGCACTGCTGGAGCGACATAACATCGCTCTTGAGGGTGAACACGATCTGATGTTGCGAAAGGCTAACCGCATCAAGACGATTCACTCGTCGCTTGCCATTGAGGGCAATACACTAAGCGAGAACGAGGTAAGGGATATAATCAATGGCAAACAGGTGGTGGCCCCAATCCGACAGATACAGGAGGTAAAAAATGCCATACGCGTTTATGACATTTATTCTCAACTTAATCCATTTTCTGAAAAGGACTTGCTTAAGGCTCACTGCATTATGATGGAGGCCTTGGCTAACGATGCGGGGCGATACCACAGCGGGGGCGTGGGCGTATTTGGAGAGAATGGACTGGTACATATGGCTCCTCCACCACTGCGTGTACCCGAATTGATGGGCGACCTTTTCGCTTGGCTTAAAAAGTCAAAAGACCATCTGTTGATACGCTCCTGCGTATTCCACTACGAATTCGAGTTCATCCATCCGTTCTCAGACGGCAACGGACGCACCGGGCGACTATGGCAATCACTTATTCTCGGACGCATGAATCCGCTGTTTGAACATCTGCCGGTTGAGAATATGGTACACGCCAATCAACAAGAGTATTATAGCGCTATTGCGTTATCCAACAGCGAAGGGCAATCGGGTCCATTTATTGACTTCATGCTCAAAGAGATAATGAAAGCACTTCAGAGGAGCATCAAAGAAGAAGTACCCAATAAAGCACCCAATAAAGTGCCCAATAAATCCGAATTGTCGATTCTCAGACTGCTTTCAGAAAATCCACGCCTTACACGCGCGGAGCTTGCCGTCAAAACCGGCCTCACCGACAGTGGTGTCAAAAAGATAATAGCAAACCTGAAAGCCTGCGGATGGATAGAACGCCTCGGCAGCAACAAATCGGGCCATTGGACAGTTAAATACATATTTTTGTGATTAAAGTTTTTGAGGGGGAGATGGGGGCGGATTGGAGGATTTTTTGTAACTTTGCGGGTTGAAAAAAATCGGAAAAGAAAATGAATGTTGCAATTGTTGGGGTCAGCGGCGCCGTTGGCCAAGAGTTTCTTAGGGTTTTGGACGAGCAGAATTTCCCGGTGGACGAGTTGCGTCTGTTCGGGTCGAAGCGCAGCGCGGGTTCATCCGTACGCTGGCGCGACCGCGTGCTGACCGTGGCTGAGCTTAAGGATGACGATGCCTTCGAGGGCATCGACTTCGCTTTTGTATCGGCCGGTGCGGGCGTGTCGCACGAGTTCGCCTCTACGATCACTCGACACGGAGCTCTGATGATAGACAACTCGAGCGCCTTCCGCATGGACGCCGACGTGCCCCTGGTGGTGCCCGAGGTGAATGGCGACGACGCTCTGAATGCGCCGCGCCGCATCATCGCCAACCCTAACTGCACCACCATACAGATGGTGGTGGCCCTCAACGCCATACACCGCCTTTCGCCCATTAGCCGCGTGCACGTTGCCACCTACCAGGCGGCTAGCGGAGCAGGTGCCCAAGCCATGGCCGAGCTGCAGGAGCAGCATTGCCAGATAGCCCGCGGCGAGGAGCCAACTGTCAACAAGTTCGTGGCCCAGCTGGCCTACAACGCCATCCCCCACATCGACGTGTTCCAGGACAACGGATACACCAAGGAGGAGATGAAGATGCACCTGGAGACCAAGAAGATAATGCACGCGCCCGGACTCGAAGTGAGCGCCACCTGCGTGCGCGTGCCAATCCTCAGGGCTCACAGCGAGGCCATCTGGGTGGAGACTGAGCGCCCCGTGAGCGTCGAGGAGGCCCGCCAGGCCTTCGCCGAAGCGCCGGGCGTGGTGCTGGTGGACAGCGCCGAGGCCTGCGGCTACCCGATGCCGCTGCACGTGGCCAATTGCGACCCAGTGTATGTGGGCCGCATCCGCAAAGATTTGGCTAACCCGCGCGGCCTGGCGTTCTGGACCGTGTCTGACCAAATCAAAAAGGGCGCGGCGCTCAACGCCGTGCAAATCGCAATGCACTTAATCAAGATCAATCAGAAATAATCTCGATTAATCAAAACCCAAATGATACTCCTTGAGCGGACAGCGCCGTTGGTGAGCGATCCCGTCGCGATCTTCTTCATCGTGATGGTGATTATCCTGTCCGCTCCGCTGCTGCTCAACCGCCTGAAGATACCCCATGTTGTAGGCATGGTGGTGGCCGGCGTGGCCATTGGCCCGTACGGATTCCACGTGCTGGACATGGACTCGTCATTCGAGATATTCGGCAAGGTGGGCCTGCTGTACTTGATGTTCCTGGCGGGCCTGGAGATCGATATGTACCACCTCCGGCTCAACCTCAAGCGAGGCCTGGTATTCGGCTTGCTGACACTGCTGGTGCCGATGCTATTAGGCGTGGTGACAAGCATCTGGATTCTCCACCTCGACCAACTTACAGCATTTTTGCTGGGCACGATGTACGCCTCGCACACGCTGATCGCCTACCCCGTGGCCTCGCGCCTGGGCGTGTCGCGGTCGCCGGCGGTGCTCATCTCGATTGTGGGCACGATCATCGCAGTGGTCGGCTCGCTGCTGGTGCTGGCGGGCGTGGTCAACGTCAAGGACGAGGGCCAATTCCAGGTGCTGGCCATCGTCAAACTGCTGGGCTTGCTGACGGTATACTGCGTGATTATCCTGATGACCTATCCGGCCTTGACTCGCTATTTCTTTAAGAAAGTAAACGACAGGGTGACGCAGTACGTATTCATCATGTCGCTCGTGTTCCTGGCGGCGATAGGCGCGCAGCTGATCAACATCGAGCCCGTGCTCGGCGCCTTCTTCGCCGGGCTTGTGCTCAACCGGTTCGTGCCGATGGGCTCGTCGCTGATGTCGAGCATTGAGTTCGTGGGCAACGCCCTCTTTATCCCCTACTTCCTGATCGGGGTGGGCATGATGATCAACCTCAAAGTGGTGTTCAACGCCAACGCCCTGGCCGTGGCCGCCATTATGCTGACGGTTGCCTTAGCCAGCAAGTGGATACCCGCCTACATAGCCCAGAAAGTGGCGCGCCTGTCGACGCCGAGCCGCAGCGTGATATTCGGCCTGACGATGGCCCATACGGCCGTGGCTCTCGCCGTAGTGCAGTTGGGCTATAAATACCAGATGTTTGACGAAACAGTGCTCAACGCCACCATCCTCGTAATCCTCATCACCTGCGCCCTGGCTCCGATATTCACATCCCGCGCCGCCTCGCGCCTCAAAATCGAGATGATGGAGAGCGACGACGGCGCCGGCGACAACATGCTGATGCGCCAACGCAACAACAATACGCTCGTGTCGGTGGCCAACCCGATGGTAGCCCCCCAGCTTATGGAGCTTGCCGTGCTGATGCGCAGCGAGAGAGGCACCCACCAGTTCTATGCCCTGCACGTGCGCAGCGAAAACAGCCCCAAGGCCAAGGCCCTGAGCCGCGAAACGCTTGTGACCGCCGCCAAGGCAGCCGCCGCCGCCAACGTCAAGGTCGAGACGCTCGACCGATTCGACATCAACATCGTCACCGGACTGCTCAACACCATCAACGAGCGCGACATCTCGGAGGTGATCATGGGCATGCACGTGCGCACCACGGTGATAGACTCCTTCTTCGGCAGCAACATCGGCCAGCTGCTCAAGTCGACCGGCAAGATGGTGGTGATTTCACGCCTCTATATCCCCTGCAACGCCCTGTCGCGAATCATGGTGTGGTGCCCGTCCAAGGCGCAGTACGAGACCGGCTTCAGCCGCTGGGTGCGCGCCATCGCCCGTCTGACGCGCCAGTTGGGCTGCCGCGTGGTGTTCTGCTGCTCGGCCGAGGCCCAGCCGCTCATCCGCGGCGTGCTGTACCAAGACAACTTCGGCATCCGCTGCGAGTTCCGCACCGTCGAGCAGTGGGACGACTTCATCCTGCTGAGCACCCACGTGCAGCCCGACGACCTGTTCGCCGTGGTAAGCGCCCGCCCCAACTCGGTGTCGTACGACGACTCCATGACCGAGATGCCGGGCTTCCTGCAAAAATACTTCTCCAACCACAACTTGCTGGTCATCTACCCCGAGCAGTTTGGCGAGGAGTCTCCATCCACCCTGTCGTTTGCCGATCCGATGGCCGCCGACATCGAAAACACGCCCTCGCCGCTGTGGCTCAAGGTGCGTGCGGCCATCCGCGCCATCAACCCGCTGCGCCGCAGCCGCAAGCCCCGCCGCTGATCCATGCCCGCCGTTGCCATCGTCATACCCGCCCACAACCGCGCCACGCTGCTGCCCCGCACGCTCGCGTCGGTGCTGGCGCAGACGCGCCGCCCCGACCGCGTGGTGCTCGTCGACAACGGCTCGACCGACCGCACGCCGGCCGTCATGCGCGACTGGGCCGCCGCCCGCATCGCCGAGGGCTGGACCGTCGAAGTGCTCACCGAGGCCAAGCCCGGCGCCGCGGCTGCCCGCAATGCCGGCCTCCGGGCCGTGCAAGAGGAGTGGACGATGTTCTTCGACTCTGACGACGAGATGGCGCCCACGCATCTGGCCCTGGCCATGAAATGCGCTGAGGAGACGCCTAAGGCCGACCTGATCGGCTGGGACGTGACGCTTCTCCTGCCCGGCAAACGTCCGATGCGCAAGCCGTTCGAGCGTTTCGACATGCTCTTTCATTGCATCCTCGACGGCTGCATGGCTACCCAGCGCTACATGGCTCGCACCGCCCTCTTCCGCCAGGCTGGCGGATGGGACGAATCGGCCATGGTCTGGAATGACATCGAACTGGGCACCAGACTCTTGACCTGCAAAAAGGATTTGATGGCGTACAAACTCACCAACCCTCCGACCGTCACCGTGCACTTCACCGAGCAGTCAATCACCGGCACCAGTTTTTCGGCCAGCGGAACCGAACGCGAGCACGCCATCGACCTCATCGAGGCCGACCTGCCGCCCGAGAGCCGATGGATGGCGCGCCTGAAGCGTGCCATCCTGGCCGGATGCTATGCCCGCGAGGGGCAGGCCGAGATGGCCAACGCCCTGGCTACCCGCGAAAAGGAGGAGCCAAGCCGATTCCGCCGCATCGGCTACGCATTCGCCCGCCGCTACACCGCCATGGGCGGCCGCGGCGCCGCCCGCATTTTCCGCAATTTCTTCTGAAATCGCTTTGGCATTCCAAATATTATGATTATTTTTGCCCCAGGGAAAAAATTTTTCGCCTGTGGTGATAGAATAAATCCAGTTACGGCTCTTTATAGTCAAAATATCAATTAATAAACCCTTAACACATCCATAATCATGGCAAACGAACAGTATCTTGACCTCAACGGCAATGGCGTAATTGACACCCTCGCATACACCGTAGACACCGACGGTGACGGCTACGAAGACACCCAGGTATATCTGGTTGACACCGACGAGAACGGCACCGCCGACATGATCGCAACCTACGACGGCGAGACCTACACCGAAATCACCGACGAGAATGGCGACGGCCAGTTCGACACCGTATATTCCGAGACCGACCTCGACGGTGACGGCCTGGTAGACATATCCAGCGTATCGTTCGACTCCAACGGCGATGGCCAAATCGACATGGCATTCACCGTCTATGACTTCGACAACGACGGCAACGCCGACATGACTGTCAAGGAAGAATACTGCGACGTCGATGGCGACGGCCAGGCCGACTACCTCGTGCAGTCAATCGACTACGATGGCGACGGCATCACCGACTCCGAAACCGCCTACGACCTCCACACCGGCGAATCCTTCGACCTCGCCT